>JBBSDR010000285.1:0-7354 GCA_038240465.1 Gemmatales bacterium | reverse complement strand
GGTTCCGAGGACTCCACCCGGGGCTTTAGTCGGGTCACCCCTGCCGGGGTTCAAGACGCAAGTGGCTGCGCCTCTTGGCTCGGGGCTTCTGTCTTCTGTCTTGAACCCTTTATGGGTGACACGAATAAAGCCCCGGGTGCAGCGGAGTCCTCGGAGCGGAACCCGGGGCGCTGCCGTGTCATGGGCCTCATTGGACACGGAACCCGGGGCGCTGCCGTGTCATGGGCCTCATTGGACACGGAACCTGGGGCGCTGGCGTGTCATGGGCTACGATGATCGGGAACTCGGGGCGCGGGGCGGGGCAGACTCTCGGAGAACCTCACTTCTTCGCGAAGACGGACACGATCTCGACGCGGTCGCCGTTCTTCTTGCCCGCCTCGGCAATTTCGTTCGCCTTCTCGAAACTGGCGACGGTGTTCGCGAGGGAGAACCCCTTGCAGGGATTGCGATAGACGCGATACTCGATCGGCTGCGCGCCCAGGTTGAACGTCCCTCCGGTGTTGAGCGCCACCTCGACCGTCCTCTCCGTCTTGTCATTGCGGAACTTCTCCGCCGCCCGGCACGCTTCATCGACACTCTCGTAGGTGCCCAGTAGCGGCCTGAAGCAGCGACGGAGGTTCCCGTAGACGTGAAAGACCTCCTTCGCCGCCACGGCCGGCTTCGTCTCGATTGACTTCCTCTCCTCCGCTCGGGCGTTTCCGATCGGCAGCGCCGCGAGGGCCACACAGACAGTTCGCCATGCGTTCATCGTTCGATCTCCGTTGGGTTTCTTGTTCGAGCCTCTTCGGAAGAATCAACGCGGCCGCCCTTCCTCCCCGGACAGAAATCGACGAATTTCTCGGAAAATAGGCCACCATCAGCAGCAGCGCCGCGATACGATTGTTACAAGAAAGACACGATCGAACTTGCCCGGTCGTGCGTCTTACTGAGAGGCACCTCAGTCTCAGGGAGCCAGCCATCGTGGTGGATAGCCCGTCATTTGTCGATCTGCTCGAACGCGTGCGCGGCGGCGATCAGGAGGCGGCCACGCTCCTCGTTCACCAGTTCGAGCCGGAACTGCGCCGCACCGTTCGCGTTCGCCTCACCGATCCCCGGCTGCGCCGCCTGGTCGATTCAGCCGACATTTGCCAGTCGGTCCTGGCCAACTTCTTCATCCGCGTCCGCATCGGCGAGTTCGACCTCAGACAACCCGAACAGCTCCTGCATCTGTTGCTGGCCATGGCGCGCAACAAGGTCCACGACAAGGCCCGGCGCCAGCAGGCGCGCAAGCGCGATCAGCGGCGCATCGAGGCCAATCCCGACGTCGCTCTCGACCGCCTGCAAGGGAGCGAGCCGGAACCGACGCGCGTCGTCGAGTTTCAGGACCTGCTCGAACAGGTGCGGCGCCTGCTCGACGACGAGGAACGCTACCTGGCCGATCAGCGCGGGCAGGGCAAGGAATGGCCCGAGATTGCCGCCGAGTTGGGCGCTCGCCCCGACGCCCTGCGCAAGAAATTGACCCGTGCCCTGGACCGCGTCACCGCTCAGCTGGGGCTGGAGGTACTCGACCGTGCGTGATCTCACCCAACCGCTGCATCCGGCCATCGACCGGGTTCGCGCCGACCAACTGGCACGCTGGCAAGCCGGCGAACGAGTCCTCGTCGAGGAATTGCTCGCTGACGGGCCGGGATCGGCCATCGATGACGAGACGCTGCTCGATCTGCTCTACGGCGAGGTGCTGCTGCGCGAGGAGTTCGGCGAACGTCCAGGGTTCGCGGATTACCAGAGACGCTTCCCGCGCTTGACCGAGGCGCTGCGGCGCCAGTTCGAGTTGCACCAGGCCCTCGGGTCGCTCGAAGAACGCTCTGTTGAGACGTGGCCGCTGACGGCTGAGGCAGGGCGGGATTCCGCGGCCAATCCCTCGACGCAACGCGACAGAGGACGCCGTCGTGATGGACCTGTCGCGATCCCGCTTCAGATTGGACAGTACGAGGTCCTTGAGGAACTTGGCCGGGGCGGCATGGGCGTCGTCTACAAGGCCCGACATGCGCTGCTGCCGGATCGCATCGTCGCTCTCAAGGTCATCCGTCCCGGCAGCGAGGGCGACGCCGAGGCGCTGGAGCGGTGCGCGACCGAGGCGATGGCGGTGGCTCAACTCGATCATCCGAATATCGTACGCCTGTACGAGTTGATGGTCGCCGAGGTCAACAACGAGGAGACGCCGATCGTTGTCCTCGAGTACGTTTCCGGCCCCACGCTGGCGCGGGCGATCAATGGTACTCCCATGCCGCCGCGAGAGGCCGCCCGTCTGTCGCAGCCGCTGGCCGACGCGGTCGCACAGGCCCACAGCCGCGGCATTCTGCATCGAGACTTGAAGCCGGCGAATGTTCTTCTTGCTGCTTGCGAGGGAGTGGAAATTGAATCCGCTAAGCCGCAAGCGGCGAAGAGCATCCCGAAAATCGCGGACTTCGGTCTCGCCAAGCGCCTCAACGTCGATTCGGGCCAGACGAGAAGCGGCGCCATCCTTGGCACTCCATCGTACATGGCACCCGAGCAGGCGCGCGGCCAGACGCACCATGTCGGCCCGGCGGCGGATGTCTACGCGCTGGGCGCGATCCTCTACGAGATGCTGACGGGCCGGCCTCCCTTCAAGGCCGACAGCGTCCTCAACACGCTCCAACTGGTGACCACGACCGAGCCGGTAGCGCCGCGCGCCCTTGTTCCCGGAGTGCCGCGCGACCTGGAGACGATCTGTCTGAAATGTCTGCAAAAGGAGCCGGCGCAGCGCTACGCCTCCGCCCGCGCCCTGGCGGAAGACCTGCAGCGTTATCTCGATGGCAAACCGATCCTGGCCCGGCCCGCCGGCGTGCCGGAGCGAGTGGTCAAGTGGATCAAGCGCCGCCCGGCCGCGGCGGCCCTGCTCGGCGTCAGCGTCCTGGCCCTGTTGGGACTCGTCGCCGTCTGGGCTTTCTTCACCGTCCGGCTGCAAGAGGAGAAGGCCAACGCGCTGAAACAGCGCGACGAGGCACGACGCCAGAAAGAGTTTGCCCAGCACGAGAGCGCCGAGGCCCGCAAACAGAGCGAACGCGCCGGCCGCATTCTTGCCCTGGCTGCCGCCGCCGTCGATGACATCGCCATGAAGGTTCGTTCGGCCAAGACGGAGGAACTCGAGAGCGGCAACACCGGCTCGATCCTGTTCAAGCTGGCCTGCTCCTATGCCCGCACCTCGGCGACGCTGACGGCCGACGCCGACCTCATCCTCGAGGACCGGACCCGGCTGGCGGAGCAGTACGCGACCAGCGCCGTGCGCCTGCTGCGCTGCGCCGAGCAAGTCGATTTCTTCCGCAGTGATCGGCCGAAGAATCGCAAGGAGTTGGAGACAAACGCGGACCTGAACTGTCTGCGCGAGCGGAAAGACTTCAAGAACTTCGCAGCTCAATTCCACTGAGGGCAGCAAATCCGAAATCCGAAATCCGAAATCCGAAATCCGAAATCCGAAATGAAGAGAGGCGATTGTTCTTTTTTCGGATTTCGGATTTCGGATTTCGGATTTTTCGAGCATGAGAGGGTTTAGGGGATGCGCGTGTATCGTTTGGTCTTGCCCTTGGGATCGGTCAATTCGAGTTCGTCCTTCGTCACCTTCAGCTTCGAGCGATCCGTGATCGGCATATCGCGGACGGTGAACGTCATCTCGACATTGCTCTCGTCAATCAGCTTGAACGTCCCCGCGAAGCTCGTCTCGCCAAGAGCGTTCTTCACTTTCATCGACGCCTTGCCATTGGCCGTCAACTCCATCACGCCGACCACCTCGCGCTCGCCGGACTTCTGTGTAACCTGCCACTTGCCGACGAGCAGTTTGAGCGTGTCGTCTTTGCCGTCGGCGGCCAGCGGCGCGGTCACGGCCAGGAGCAGTATCCATGCCGGAAGGATTCGTCTCATGGGGTGCATTCCTCAACGAGCGCGTTTGAACTTGAACACTTGACCCATCGGGTCTTCGAGTTCGAGCGTATCCTGGGTGACGGTCACTTTCTGCTTGAGCTTGATCGTCTTGCCATCGAAGTTGGTCTCGGTCTCGATGTTTTTTTCATCGATGAAGCTGTACTTGCCGTTCGCCTTGACGGTGCGAATGTCGATCTTGAGTTTGCCGTCCTCGGTGAACTCGGCGTTGATCTTGTATTCGGTGTTCTCCGGCCCCTTCTGCGTCGCTTCCCACTTGCCGACGATCAGTTTTTTCGCGTCCTGGGCGGCCACGGGGCCGGTGAGGACGAACAAAGCCCATCCGGCGAGCATCAGAGAAAAAGTTCTCATCGTACCGCTCCCCTCTTGTGCTGAGTGGTCAATCACGCCCATCATACTTCGAGGGACGCTTCGAGGAAAGACCGGCTGTCTGGAGAGGAACGACCAATGATTCGAGTCGCGCTGATTGTGACGATTGTGAGTGCTGCGCCAAGTCTGCTTGGCCAGGAGGCGACGCTCGCCGACCGGCTGAAGGAACTGGACGACAAGACGCTCTCCGCCGCCCACTTCACGGATCGCGCGCTGCCGCGTCTTCTCGGCGAGGATGCGCGCGGCCGGCGCGACGCCGTCAACCGCCGCGAAACCGAGGCGTGGCTGAAGGTCAAGACACTCGACGACTGGAAGGCATACCGACAGCCGCGCATCGAGAAGTTGCGCGAGTCGCTCCATCTCCCGAAGATGGAGAAGGGGCCGGTGAAAACTCACGTCACGAAGCGTATCGACGGCGACGGCTATCGCATCGAGAACCTGATCTTCGAGAGCCAGGCTGGACTCTGGGTCACCGCCAACCTCTACTTGCCGGCGAAGAAGCCAGCGTCGATGCCGGGGATTCTTCTCGTCCACAGCCATCATGCTCCGAAGACACAGGGCGAGCTTCAGGACATGGGCATCACCTGGGCGAAGCTCGGCTGCGCTGTCCTCGTCATGTACCAACTCGGCCACGGCGAACGGCGCATTCATCCCTTCGTTGATGCACAATCGTATCCGGAGAAGTTCCGTCCGAGCCGGCAGGACTACTACTTCCGCTACAACCTCAGCCTTGAACTGTACGCGGCGGGACAGAGCCTGATGGGCTGGATGGTCGCCGATCAGATGCGCGGCGTCTCGCTGCTTCTTGAGCGAGGGGCCGAAAGCAAGAAGATCGTCATTCTCGGGGCCGTCGCGGGCGGCGGCGACCCTGCGGCAGTGACGGCGGCGCTCGATGAGCGCATCGCGGCGGCGGTCGTCTTCAACTTCGGCGGCCCACAACCGGAGACGACGTTTCCGATTCCTCCGGGCGCCGATGCGAAGTTCAACTATGCCGGCGGCGGCTCCTGGGAATCAACGCGCAACCTGCACCTGTCGGCGCGCGACGGCGCGCTGCCGTGGGTCATCGTCGGCTCGATCGCGCCGCGCCGGCTGATCCACGCACATGAGTTTTCCTGGGATCGCGAACACGATCCGGTCTGGAAGCGGCTGCAGACGATCTACAAGTGGTACGACTCACCGGAGAACCTGGGCAGCACGCACGGCGAGGGGAAAGTCACGAGCAGTGGGCCAGGGAACACTCACTGTACTAACATCGGCCCCGTGCATCGCAAGGATATCTACCCGCTTCTGAAGCAATGGTTCGACATTCCTGTCCCGGAGAAGGAGAACAAGGATCGCCATTCGGCAGCGGAGTTGACGTGCTGGAATGCGGAACTGAAGAAAACGCTCGATCCAGCGACGCCTTGGGGACTGGCTCGTGGCCGAGCCGAGGCGGTGAAGCGTCCGGACGCCGACCCGAAGCGGTTGCGCGATGCCTGGCGGACGTTGCTGGGAGATATCGACCCTTGCGGTCCGGGCAAGATCGTCGGCAAGGCGAGCGCACAAGCCGGCGACGTCACCGTCGAGACGCTGCTGCTCCAGGCGGAGGAGAATGTGCTGCTGCCGCTGGTGCTGCTGTTGCCGAAAGGCGAGGGCAAGCGGGCCGCGGTGGTCTGCGTCTGCCAGGAGGGCAAGCGCGAGTTCCTGAAGCAGCGTGACGGCGAGGTGGCGGAACTGCTCAAGCAGGGCGTTGCCGTCTGCCTGGTGGACGTTCGCGGTACGGGCGAGTCGAAACCGGACAGCGGACGGGGCCGACAGAGTTCGGCGACATCGCTGTCCGCGTTGGAACTGATGCTCGGCCAGACGATGCTCGGCTCACGGCTGCGCGATCTGCGAACGGTACTGGCCTGGCTGCGAACGCGTGCGGAGATTGACGCGAAACGGCTGGCCGTTTGGGGGGAGGGGTTCGCGCCGGTCAATGCAGCGGATGCGAAACTGGAGGTGCCGCTGGACGCGGAGAAGTTGCCGCACCAGTCGGAGCCGCTCGGCGGACTGCTGGCCCTGTTCGCGCCGCTGTTTGAGGAGGGGTTGAAAGGTGGCTATGGACACGGTGGACTGAGCGGTTATGGGTCGCTGCTGGAAGGGCCATTCCTGTATGTGCCTCATGATGTGATTGTGCCGGGAGCGGTGGCTGCCGGCGATCTCGAATTGATCGCGAAAACGCTGGGGAAGCGTGTTCATCAGGAAGGGCGTGTCGATGGCCTGAATCGCCCCGTGCGCGACGCGGACAGCGAAACGCCGGCGCGATGGTTGACGCGCTGAGACCAGCCCGACGCGCAAGCGAGTGAACCGAAGACCCTCGCTTGCGCGTTTCGAAGTTGGGCTCCTGAACGGTTTCAGAAAAGAATAGCCACAAAAAACACGAAAAGTCACAAAAAGGCAAGGAGAGAGTTTGTCCGCGAATCGGTGGCTGCCAATTATTTTTCACTCTTCCTCTTCGTGACTTTTTGTGTTTTTTGTGGCCATTCTCTTCCTCAGCGCAAGTTCAAAACTTCCGCGTCGGGCTGCTATCGCCGCGTCGAACTGGATGCCCGTACCCGACTGGTCATTCTTTTTTGTGAAAGGATCGACCGTTTCATGCACTGTTAGATGGGAGTTTGCTATTCGTTTCCGGAGGAAGTGTCATGCCCGCCATCGATATCCACCCTTCACACGAAGAACTGGAAGCCTTCGCCCTCGGCCGGCTTCATGACGATACCCACGCGGAAGTCGAGGAACACGTTAATGGGTGTTCCGCCTGTCGGCTAGTAATCGACCAGGTGCCGGGCGACACGCTCGTCGCGCTGCTGCGGTCGGCCGCTTCGGTATCCGACACGCTCAAGGCACTGGACGGAGGCAACACGATGATGAACTCGCTGGCCGACGCGCCTGCCGTGGCTGACAGCATGACCTGCGCCTGGGGATCAACAGAAGTGGGAGAGGTCTCCGACCTGCCGGCGGCATTGACAGGACACCCCCGCTACGAGCCGACACGTCTGCTCGGCAGCGGCGGCATGGGGACGGTCTGGCT
>JBBSDR010000284.1:0-7361 GCA_038240465.1 Gemmatales bacterium | reverse complement strand
GTATCACATTTCACACAGGACGCAAGCGTTCCTCAAGGAAAAGCACACGCAGGAGGAGAGTTGCTCGAGCTTTTTCCTTGACCGCATCTCCTCGAAGGTTACACTCTCAATCAACGCCCGATCATTTCCCTTGGGCGACTCCCTTCTCATCTCCGACATTCGAGGACAATCATGACGCTTCGCAAGAGTCTCCTCTTTCTCGCGCCCGCCCTGCTGCTCTGCGCTCTCGCCTCGCTCCCCTTCAACGGCGCGAGGGCGGCGGATGACTTCGCCGCGAACGGCAACATTCAGATCCAACTGAAAAAATCGTTCGTCAAGGACTTCAAGAGCCGCGTCACCATCGACGCCGACGATTTCATCATCGACAAGGCGCACAAGGCGCCGAACCCGGCGAGCAAGGATGGCGACATGCACGTCGCGGGGCGGGCCGACTCCATCGGGCTGCCGATCGTCGCGGAAATCATGAATGCGAAGGATCAGAAGGAAGCGGTCAAGAAAGTCCACGCTCACGAAGGCAAGAATGAGAAGATCAAGATTTCCGGCGTCTGGCGGCTCTGGTGCGAGCATGCTGGCACCTCCCGGCAAATTCAAGGCGCCGACCTTTCGCCGTTCGACACGACCAATCCGGACCACGTCTTCGAGATTCACCCCATCATGAAAATTGATGGCGTGGACGTGACGAGTTCCTTCAAGCCGATCAAAGGCTTCGAGCCAAAGGACGCTCACGACGCCTTCGTGCATTATGAGAACGTGCGCTGCAAAATTCAGACGAAGGACGACACCATCACCCTGATCACCACGATGGCCGGCTACAACTACGTCGAGTTCGTCCTCGAACTGAATGAAGACCCGGTCAAACTCGAGGATGGATTCGCCGCTCAGTCCAAGGTGCGCGACCTGGAAGGAGAACTGCTCGTTCGCAATCGGCGCATGCTCTTCGCCAAGGGGACGGCCCCCGCCGACAAGGTTGCCCCTCTGAAGAAGGGCAAGCGAATGCACGTCCTCGGCATTCCGCGCATCGACCTTGCTCTGGTCAACTATCGCGTGGAACACGCCAACGATCAGAAGTGGAAGGACATGGGCGAGGACCCGCTGAAGTGGAACCTTCCCTACGAGATCGTCGTGGTCGCTACTTTCCCCGACCTCAGCGACATCGACGAGTGATAGCGCCGAAGCGTCCGCGAGGCGGGTTGGAGGTTTCTCACTCTTCCGGCGGCAGCCGGGACAGCAGACGAAATCGAGGCACCTTCTTCCCGCCGCTGTACTCCTTGCCATCGACCAGTTCGGTGAAGCGTTCGATCGTGCAGATCGACAAAGTCCCCTTGTTGCCGGAGCGCAGGACGTGCTGCTTCTGCTCGCCGGTCAGGTCCTCTGTGATTCCCAGCGCCTGGTAGACCACAAAGTCCCCCTCGCGGGCCGGATCCTGGGCAATGCCCAGCACCTCGTAAAAGTCGCCCTTGTAGTGCTGCCAGGTGCCTCTTACGACCTTGGTTGTCGCCATGATTTGCCTCCTTCTCTTCTTTCGCAATTCTACCAATCAACTCGCCAGCCTTGAATGAGGGTCTCAGCCAATTTCCCGCAATCGGAGGCGGCAGCCGCGCAAGGGGCTTGCTCGCGTGAGGCGGGACAGAGACAATCACCACTGTCGATGGATCCGCAATCGCCACGAGAGGATCATGCATGCTCTCCATCCAGGGAACACTCTCACGCCGCGAGTTGCTGTCGGTTGGTTCGGTCGGACTCGCGGGCCTGTCCTTGCCGGGGTTCCTGCATCGTCAGGCTCGGGCCGCTCCCACCAAGCACGGCGGCACGGCCGACTCGGTCATCTTCCTCTACCTGCAAGGCTCGCCCAGCCATATCGACACCTGGGACCCCAAACCCGACGCGCCCGCCGAGATTCGCGGCGAATTCAAGCCGATCGCCACGTCCGCTCCGGGCATACAGCTGTGCGAGGTGCTGCCGCTGCTGGCGCGCCAGGCCCAGCACTTCGCCCTGGTCCGCTCGCTCGGCGTCAAGCCGAAGGGACTGACCAATCACGGGGCGGCCATCTACATGCTGCTGACGGCGCACGACCCGGGCAACTTCACGCCGACGGGACTGGCAGTGCCGCCGTCGCGCGAGGACCTGCCGTCGTTCGGCAGCGTCATCGCCCGCTATCGTCCCGCCGAGAAGGGATCGCTCAGTTACGCCTCGCTCTGCTTTCCCGTGCGCGAGGGTTCGGTCAGCGGCGTCGGCCAGGGAGCGGGCTTGCTCGGCGGCACTTATGATCCCTTTCCGCTCTACGAGGACCCCACCGGGCCAATCCGCGCCGAGGCATTCACGCTGCCGGCCGACTCGACCCTGGGACGTATGCAGGCGCGGATCGATCTGCGTTCGGCGTTGGCGCCCGGCGCCGGTCTGGGGCCGAAGTCGTTCGACGGCTATTACGGGACTGCCCTGTCGCTGATTGCCTCGGCGAAGGCCAAGAAGGCGTTTCGTCTGGAGGACGAGGAGCCAAAACGGCGCGACCGCTACGGCCGGACGCGCTTCGGCCAGAGTTGTCTGCTGGCGCGGCGATTGATCGAGGCGGGGACGCGCTTCGTTCAGGTCACCTGGCCGGCCGGCTCCGATACCGAACCTACTCCCGGCCCTGATGGCTCCTGGGACACGCATCGCAACAACTTCCCCATGCTGAAGGACTGGCGCTGTCCGGTGTTCGATCGAGCGCTGTCGGCGCTGCTGGAGGACCTGCATCAGCGCGGCCTGCTTGAGAAGACGCTGGTTGTCGCGGTCGGCGAGTTTGGCCGGTCGCCCAGGATCGGCGCGCCGACGACAAACAACGTCGGTCCGGGCGGCCGCGATCACTGGCCCGCGTGCTACACCGCTCTCCTCGCTGGCGGCGGAGTGCGCGGCGGTCAGGTGTATGGAGCGTCAGACAAGAATGGTGCCTATCCACAGAAGAACCCGGTGCATCCGTATGAACTGGTCGCGACGATTCACTACGCTCTGGGTCTCGATGTGACGACAGAGTATCGCGACACACTGAATCGGCCGCGGCGGCTGGTCGAACACGGCGAGCCTATCGTGGGCCTGTTCGCGTGATGGTCTTTCTCGCGCCGGCGGCAAAGGAGCGGATCGATGAGGCTCAAGGCCCTCTGGGAATTGCTGCGGGACTCGGGAGCAAAGTGGTCGAAGGACAACGTTCCCCGGCTGGGGGCGTCGCTGGCCTTCTACACCCTGCTGTCGGTAACTCCGCTGCTGGTGATTACGATGGCCATTGTCGGCGCGGTCTACGGACCTGACGTGGCCCGAGGTCAGCTCCTCCACGAGGTGCGCGACATGGTCGGGGAATCCGGCGGGGCGACCATTGAGATGCTGCTGGCCAGCGCTCACAAGCCCACGACGGGGACCATTGCCTCGATCGCGAGCCTGGTCGTGCTGCTGTTCGGGGCGGCGGGCGTATTCAGCGAACTTCAGGACTCCCTGAACCTCATCTGGGGAGTGGAGGCCGGGACCGGAAGCGGCGTCTGGCGCATGGTGAAGGCCCGGCTGCTGACGTTCGGCATGGTGCTGCTGGTCGGCTTCCTGCTGTTGATTATGGTGGTGGTGAGTGCGGCGCTGGCGGGCGCGGTCAACTATGCGGGGGGCAGGTGGCCGCGCGTGGCCGGCTGGTTGCACGCCGGCGACGTGCTGGCCTCGCTGGCCGTCCTCATGGTACTCTTCGCTCTGCTGTACAAGGTCTTGCCCGAGGTCTCGGTCGCCTGGGGCGACGTCTGGCTCGGGGCTGCCGTGACGGCGCTGCTGTTTACAATCGGCAAGGTACTGATCGGCCTGTACCTGGCCCGCAGCAGCGTCGGCTCGGCCTACGGGGCGGCGGGTTCGCTGGTGGTCTTTCTGATCTGGATCTACTACTCGGCCCAGGTCTTCTTCTTCGGAGCGGAGTTCACCGCCGTCCACGCCAGGCGTCGCGGTTCGCAGGTCGTCTCGGAGAAGGCAACTCCAGCGGCAACGTGAGCGAACCCGAGTGGTCGGGACGGGCGAGCAGAGGACATGTTCTGAACACAGCTTTGGCAGGCTGGAAGCGATCGAGGCGTATATTGAGCGGCTTCGGCTCAAGAAGGCCTCGGGCTTTTCTCAAGGACGTTCCATCATGCCATTCTTCGACGATCCACCGTTGCGAGACTTTCCCGATCACGCGCTGCGCCGTCTGCTGGAAAACCCGGCCAACCTGCGTGACCTCGTGGCGGCCCTGCGTCCCGACCTGGCCGCCCGCATGGACTTCGACCACGTCGAGATCGAGCCGCGCGAGTTCCTCATGGAGGACTGGCGCAAGCGCGAATGCGACCTGTTCTTCCGCGTCCCTTATCGCACCGACGACGGCACGGCCACCATCTTGATCTGCATCCTGGTCGAACAGCAGAGCAGCCCTGACCCGCGCATGCCGCTGCGGACGTTGGTCTACTCCGTGCTGTTCTGGGAGCGCGAATGGAAGGCCTGGGAGGACCGGCATGACTTCCGCCAGCCGCTGCGCTTGACGCCGATTCTACCCATCGTCTTCTACACCGGCTCGACTCCCTGGAACGCCAGCCGCGAAATGGCCGACCTGTTCGCCGGACCTCAGGAATTGCGTCCGTTTGCGCCGCAGTGGCCGATGCTGTTCTGGGACCTGTCCACGCAGGATCCGGCAGCGCTTCTGTCGTCCGCGAGCGCCTGGCTGCAAGCGCTGGCAATCGTGCGAACGGAGGGCGAGGAGTTGGCGACCTTTGAAGCGGCCTTTCGCCGGGTGTGCGAGAGTCTTGATCGGCTGAAAAGCAACGAGAGGATGCGCGCGCTTGACCTGCTCTGGTTCGTGCTATCATGGGGGATGAAACGAAGGCCCGGCCGCGAGAGGCAACACTTGTGCGAGATCGCAATCGAGAGTGCCTCGGAACCGCCGGCCAAGGAGGAGATCGAACAGATGAGGAAGTTCATCGGCGAAACGTGGGAGGAAGAGCTGCGGCGTGACGAGCGCTTGCGAAGCAATCGAATGACTCTGCGATTGATCCTCAAACATCGCTTCGGCACGCTGCCGGAGGCGATAGAGAAGCGACTCGCCGCCTGTCAGGATGTCGATCGTCTGTCAGAGTGGACCACACAGGCGGTCGATATCGATTCCCTCGATAAACTTCGGCTGGAATGACCGCTCCGTTGCGCCCCTGGAGGACTTCACAGCCCGCACGACTATTGACGTCTCCCCAAGGGGGGATAACTTGCCTGTATTCCCGTCTTCCGACTCGCCGGGAGGATTCTTGTGTTCGCTGTCTCTCCTCCCCTTCTTGGGCTGATCGCGGCCGCGTCGGCCGCGGTCCTCGTCCTCCTTGTTTTCCTTGCCGTGCCGCGTCTGCGCTATCGCCTGCTCCTCACCTGGCGAACCGGCGCGCGCTATGCTCTCTCTCCCGCCGGGACCGACAACCTGCCACGCCAGGGGGCAGCCCTGCTCGTCTGCAATCAACTCTGCTCCCTCGACTGGCTCCTCGTTCTGCTCTCGTCGCCAAGACCGATCCGCTTTCTCCTTCTCGATGCGCCTCGTGACGGCCTCTCGCGCTATCTCGCACGTTCCACCGGCGCCATCACCCTCGAAATAGGCGAGACCGCCGCTCTCGATGCCGCCGGCAAGGCACTGAAACGCGGGGAACTGGTCTGCGTCTTCGCCGGACGGTTCCGCAACGTCTCCGGCCAGGTCCTCGACCTCGCCAACACCCTCCAGCGCCTGCGCGGCACTGTCCCCATCATTCCCGTGGCTGTCAATCAGCGCTGGGGCAGTCTCTTTCTGCTTGAAGGCGACAAGATCATACTGCGGCCCGCCATCGAACGGCCCCATCCCGTCTGGGTCAGTTTCGGAAAGCCTCTCCCCGCCGACGTCGGGGCGGGCGAGACGATACAGGCCATCCAGCGTCTCTCCGCAGACATCGCCCTCGAACGCCGCTGTCTGCCGGTCCATCGCCACTTCGTTCGCATGGCCAGCAAGCATCCCCTGCGCCCCTGCCTCTACGACAGCAGCAGTCGCGGACCGATGCTCAATTACGGCAAGGTCCTCGCCGGCGCCATGTGCCTCGCGAACCATCTCCGCCCCATGCTCGGCGACAGTCCCATGGTCGCCCTCTGGCTGCCGCCAGGTGCCGGCGGCGCGCTCAGCAACATCGCCCTCGCCCTGCTCGGCAAGACATCGGTCAACCTCAACTATACCTCCGGGGCCGACAGCATTCGCTCGGCCCTGAAGCAGTGCAATGTTCGCTATCTCCTGACGGCCAAGCGCTTCACCAGTCGTGTGCCGCTCGATCCCGGTCCCGGCGTCGAGTTGATCCATCTGGACGAACTGATGCCGTTGATTACGTCGGGCGAGAAACTGCGGGCGTTCCTCAAAGTGCTGCTGCTGCCGCGCGTCATCCTCGAACGCTGGGTGCTGAAGCTCGGCTCGCACTCCGGCCAGGGCGTGGCGACGATCATCTTTTCCAGCGGCAGTACGGGCGAGCCGAAGGGCGTGATGCTCAGCCAGCGCAACGTGATGGCCAACGTCGAGTCGATGATCCAGGTCATCGGCCTCAATGCTCGCGATCGCATCCTCGGCATCCTGCCGTTTTTCCACAGTTTCGGCTATACGGTCACGCTCTGGGCGCCGCTGCTGAGCGGAGTATCGGTCGTCTTTCATGCCGATCCGCGCCAGGCGAAGGAGATCGGCGAACTGTGCAAGCAGCACGGCTGCACGATCTTCCTGAACACGCCGACGTTCCTGCGCTTCTGTCTCAGGCGCTGCGAGCCGGACGATTTCCGCACGATTCGGCTGCTGATGTGTGGGGCCGAGAAACTGCCGCCCTCGCTCGCCCAGGAGTTCGAGGCTCGTTTCGGCGTGCTGCCGCTGGAGGGCTACGGCTGCACCGAACTGTCCCCCGCCGCCGCCGCCAACACGCCGGATGTGGCCGTGCCGGGCGGCTGGCTGCTCAACAACAAGACCGGCACGATCGGCCCGCCTCTGCCCGGCGTCTGCGTCCGGGTCGTCGATCCGGACCTGCGTCAGTCGCTGCCCACGGGTCAGGACGGACTGGTGTTGATTCGCGGCGCGAACGCGATGCAGGGCTATCTCGACAAACCAGAACTGACCGTGACAGTGTTACAGGCCAACGAATACTGCACCGGCGACATGGGCCGTATTGACGAGGATGGCTGCATCACCCTGACGGGCCGGCTGTCGCGGTTTGCCAAGATCGGCGGCGAGATGGTGCCGCTGGAGAAGATCGAGGAAGAGTTGCACGGCTTGCTGCAGACGAGCGAGCGTGTCCTGGCCGTCGCGTCGGTGCCGGACGAGAGGAAGGGAGAGCGGCTGGTGGTGCTGCACCTCGAGCAGC
>JBBSDR010000283.1:0-7373 GCA_038240465.1 Gemmatales bacterium | reverse complement strand
TTCGCGAATCGCGATCCTGTAGTTGAGTACCTGCCAGGAATACTTGTGTTCCTGCTGACAAATTTTGTCCACCAGGTAGCGGGTGTCGAAGCCGGTGACAAGGGGGAGCGGTCCGATGCGCCGGCCCTCGGCGTCTACCCAGAGGGCCGTCTTGGGAGGGACAAGGCTGAGTCCGTGAAGAGGATGCCGGGGTTGTGGATGGTGAACGCCGGCAGGGTAGTTCCACATCTTCTCCAGGTGCGTCAGACGGCCTCCCAGGGTATCGACCGCATCGTGCATTCGGCCGTCGGCGCCGGCGTGCGATCCATTGAGGATCGTTTTCGGAGGCGGACTCCACGAAGTAGGCCAATGCCGACGGACACGCTCCAGGTCACCCATGATGCCGCCCGAGGCGATGATGGTGTTGGAGGCGTGGAAGGTAAAGGGACGCCCCGTCGATTCTATCCCGCTGCACCCGCTGACCCGGCCATTGCCCGTCAGCAGTTGATCCACTCGGTGACGATAACAGAGGCGAAGTTTGTGGCGCTGAGGGTGGTTTGTCAGTCGAAAGACGACTGCCTCGACGAGACGTCGTCCCGTCCCTTTGACCATGTGAAACCGCGGCACGGAGTTGCCAGGAGTGAACAGGCCGCGTTCGACCCAGAAGACGGGCGACAGGAACCGGACAGAACTCCGGGTCAGCCAGTCGAAGACGTCCTCCCGGCAGCGCTGGACATACTGTTCCGCCCATTGTCGAGGAAGGATGTCCTCCGGCCCGAATTCGGCGGCAGCGAACCAGTCGCGCAGAGCCAGGGGGATGGAGTCCCTGATGCCCAGGGACCGCTGCAAAGGTGTATCGACGAAGAAGATGCCGCCGAACGCCCACAGCGCAAGCCCACCCAGGAATGCAGCATCGTTGCGCTCGACCAGAATGACCGATTGGCCGTTGTCCAGCAACTCGATGGCCGCGACGAGTCCGGCCAACCCACCGCCCACGACGATGACGTCCGCCTCGTCGGCCATGACGGCCTCCATTCAGGGGGGAACTACTGCGGATAGCGCGGCAGAGCCGAAGTTGCCTCTTCACAGGCCCTCTTGACAAGAGCGTCGAGGTAAGCTGCAACCTCGAGCGCCCACTCGTCAAAGTAATGAGTGTGCGCCCCCGCGCCGATGCACACTTCATAGCCCAAGCCATCCTCCCGCATCGATGTCACTCCCGGGTCCCAAAGAAAATCGCACTGGTCCGGTCTCCAGATGTAGCGGCCCACATAGTCTGCGCTCCGGTAAGCGTTTACCCAGTAGCTGAGTCCCAACTCATCTGGCCTGGGTTCCTGGGTTGGAGGAATCTGCGTCTTTTGCTCTGTCCAGTTCGCCTGACAGGAATGATAGGCCCATTTGTAAAGATGGGGGAAACGCAACCCGTAGAGTTGTCGCAGGGGCGAGCCGACCGTCAAAAGGTAGACCGGGATAGAGTGGTCGTTCGGGGCCTCCCTGGGAAGGGGTGGGCCGAAGTCGGCAAGAGAAGGGTCGCGCAGTCTTTGCTTTCGCAGGAACCGCAACAGGTCCGCGGTGATGATCGAACCCTGGCTGTGAGCCACTATGACAATGGCCCCATACCCCCTGCCGTCTTCGAGGCTGCGCCATTTGCACAGGTAGCGGAGCAGGGACGCAAACCGTGCCGAGATGCGGGCGCGGGGGGTGAAATGGTAGGGGAACTCACGCATGTAGTGATCGACGTCCAGGGCGACACGGATGATGGAATGGAACCCAAGGGCCAACCCTCCCAGAGAACCTCGGAAGGTGAACAGGCCGATAAACACACCGGACAGGCCGAAGCTCAAATATTTCAGAAGATCAAAACCTTCTAACCGGCTCCGAACAGTCTTCAGCCACGGGAAAGTGGAAAGGACCCCGGTGAACTGGTCGAAACGCACAAGATATCCAACGAGAAGAAGAACGGGGACGGCAAGAAACACGATCAGAGGCGCCACAGCGAACAGGCCCGTATAGCCATGCGTCAGCCACTTTCCCAGGGACTGGGACAGGCGTTTGTCGGCTCCGGGAGATGGGTGAAGCTCAATCCACACTGCGGGGAAGTGGCCCCAGACGACCACGACGAAGGCACAGGCGATAACCAAGAGGGCCGGAGAAAACGCCACGGTCGAACTGAAGCCCAGAATTCTCTCGCCAAAATCACCCACGCGCTCGCCTTCCTGAGCCGCGAAGATCCAGGGCTGAGCGATTACCGGAGCGTTCATCGTGTCAGAAGCGTTCACGCTCTTGTTGGCCGGGTCCTTGTTCTCTGACAATTGCACCAGCGCCAGCCACAGTCCTCCCCATAGGGCCAGAGTCAATACACGAAAGAGGGCGGTGGGATGAAGAAGCGAAATGAACACCGTCCCGGCCGCACGCTTCTCCGCATCATCCTTGTGGTGAAAGTAGACGCCGGCCAGGAAGAAGCCTTGAACCAGGATCAGGAGAAACAGCAACAGCCAGGAGAGTGTGACCAGAACGAATAGCACCTCAAAGGTGCGCAGCGCCGCGGTGTAGACGCCCTGCAGGGTATTGGGGTTGGAAAAGACGAGCCAGAGAAAGCACAACGCGGTCCCCGCGCCCATCACGGCGGAAAAAATTCCCGTAAGGGGCGCGGCTGGTTCAAACAGCCCGGGTGGGACTGGCGTCGCGCCTGTCCGGCCAGGCGAGACGCCTGTCCCACCGGGTAGTTCACCTCTTGCCGGTCGCCTAACTCCCCCCTCCCACGCCGCCGGATCCATGGCAACTGGGGGGACCGCGGAGATGGGATCTTTCTTGGCAGTGAGGGGAGGGAGTCCACCCGCTTGAGTCCGTGCCTTGGAATATGGACGAAGCAACTGATAAAGCAGGTAGGAGGTGGCGACGCACCAATCAAAGCCAAGGAGCCGATAGTAGGAATCGTGAAAGGCCTCTGTCATCAACCCGGTCTGGATGAGATAGAAGAGCAGGCCCCAGACTGCCAATGCGGCCACCGGGGACAGGCTCCACCAGACGGTCCGGGATAGGGCCGGGAAGAAAGCGAAGAGGCCCTTGCCGATCAGTACCGCGACGATGATGGCGAGCGCGGCCAGGGCGACGACCTGTTGCCCCAATTCCCCTAACTTCAGGGGAAGGGCCAGCATGGCCACCGCAAGCTCATAAAGGTTGAAAACCACGATCGGGCAAGTGAGCAACCACACGGCGGCTTTTTGGACATTCAGGATACCTCCCTTCCAAAGCCAGTTGGCCCCTTCCTCCTTCGAAGCGAATTGTGCGGTGCGCCGGCCGAGATCACCCAGGTGAAAGATCAACAAGAAGAACTCGGCGAGGACACGCAGCAGGCCGCTCCCCAGTTGGGAGAGGTCAGCCCAGAACATGTCATAAACGTGGATTCGCCGGTTATCGTGAGGGGCGACATCTTCCAGCCGTGCCCCCTCCAGTCGAACGGTCTCGTAAGCGGCTGCTGGATCTTCTCCCTTATATTCGTCCAGGAGTTCATTCATGAAGCTCTGACTGAGGTCCTCGGTCGCCAGGGGGGTGTCGGGCGAGACCCTTCGAGTCGCGATGCGAACGGTCGTTTCGTCAAAGGGGGTATACTGTGTGGCATCTGCCGCCCGATTTCTGCTCAGCAGCAAGTCAGCGACCGTTCGGGCCGTCTTGTTCGGCAGTTGGTCTCCGACGCCGTGAACCGTGACAACCGCAACATACGAACGGCCAGTGGCATGGGTGAGGACAGCAGTCCGGTGTTCCGCTAATTCCACTGCCGAGAGAGAACCTGTGAGAACTCGATCGATCTCTTCTAATGTCTCGAACTCCTTCACGGGCAATTGCTGGAGTTTCACAAGCACGGCGTCGGGTACGTTCGCGGCTCGCAGCGAGGCCAGCACCTTGTCTGTCAGACTGAACTTCGCTCTCATGGCATTTCCCCTCGAATTCGGGTTGAACTCCATCGGCCCTGCCATGTCCCCACATCACCTCGGCTTCTTCAAGCGGCTGATGCTACCTCCGCGAAAGTCAGCAGGCAACGATTTTCTCTATGGACACAGGTTTCGATCTCAGAGGATGCCGTGGAGCGGTCCGCCCGGCGCTGCCAGCGCATCGACGCGGCGCGTCACCACCGCATCCTCGACCAGCGGTGGCGCGTGGTGCGGCTTGATTCGAGCATCGATCACCAGCGATCCCGCGCAGCCCCAGTGCTTCTGCTGCGTGACGGCCCCGATACCATGCACGTCCGCCGCCGGGTTCGAGCGCGTGAACGTTACCCATAACAAATTGTTCAGCGTCCGCGATGAGAACTCGCTGTCGTCCACCAGCACAATCAGTGGATACGCATTGATCGCGTCGCCGGGCCGATACGCCTCACAGAAGCGCTCGACATCCTCACTGCCGGCAAAGCGCGGCGCCTGCACGGCGAGGATGCCCGGCAGGCAGACACGCGGTTCGCGGAACCCCTCGGGCAGATGCAACCCCGGCGGCAACTCGGATGGCAGCGTGCGCCGCGACGGTCCCGCCGCGGCGATGACGACTTTCGATCCCGCATTCAGCCCGTGGCCGGAGTAGTCGAGCGTGTCGATGGTCGTCCGCGTCTGGAAGTGCAAATCGTTGCCCCAGTCGATACGCTCCAGCAAATGCCGCAGAAATGCGGGGATGTCGTGGATGTCGAGATTGGGATTGTCCTCCTTCGCGACGATGAGCAGATATTTCGCCAGCGATAACTGTCCCTGACCGAGCAGGGCGTTGGCGCAGGTCAGCAGTTCCTGCGGCTTTCGCTCGGCGGCGTAGGGGACGTAGCGCTCGCTGCCGATGGCCAGCAGCAGCGGATGCACGCCGGCCGCATCGACCGCATGAATGGCGTGAATGCCGGCGACAACTGTTGGAATGATCGGTCCCGTCAACTCATGAATGATGGCGCCGAAGGCCGTGTCTTCCTGCGGCGGCCGGCCAACGACGGTGAAGGGCCAGATGGCACCTTCGCGATGATAGACTTTCTCGACGTCGAGGACTGGAAACGGATGGGCCAGCGAGTAGTAGCCGAGGTGATCGCCGAACGGCCCTTCCGGCAGCAACCTGTCGGGATCGACCGTTCCGGCGATGCAGAAATCGGCGTCGCCGGCGATGGGGAGCCGGGAGTGTGAACCTCCGGCTTCGGGAGGTGTCACCATCAGCACGCGCTGGCCTCCCAGCGCTCCGGCGAAGGTCAGTTCCGACAGTCCTTCCGGCAGCGGCATCACGGCGGCGAGCGTCATCGCGGGGGGACCGCCGACGAAGACGTTGACGCGGAAGGGAACCCCCTTGCGAATCGCCTTGGCGTGATGCGTGCCGATGCCTCGATGGATCTGATAGTGCAGGCCGATCTGACGGTCGCGCTGATACGCATTGCCCGAGAGCTGGACGCGATACATGCCGAGATTGGAGTGCCGCCAGCCGGGACTATCGACGTCCTCGGTGTAGACCTGAGGCAGCGTGACGAAAGCGCCGCCGTCGTCCGGCCAGCACTTCAACTGGGGCAGTTGACTGATTGTCGTCTCATGTTGCAACACCGGACCCCACGCGCGAAACTTTGGCCGCAAATGCCACAGCGCGCGCGGCACGTCGCGATAACGCCAGGGGTTCTTGAAGAAGTTGCCCGGATCGATCTTCAACTCGACGAGATGACGGACGGCGTCGAGAGTGTCGCGGAAGAGGAAGCGGGTTCGTTCGAGGGTGCCGAACAGGTTGCTGACCATCGGAAAGCGACAGCCCTTGACGTGCGGAAAGAACAGAGCGGGACCGCCCGCCTGGTAGACGCGCCGCTGGATTTCCGCCATCTCGAGATGGGGATCAATCTCCTGATTGACGCGGATGAGCCGGCCGGCGCGTTCGAGGTCGGCGACGCAGGCGCGGAGGGTTTTGTAGCCCATGCTTTCTCTCTTGCCGCCAAGACGGGATCAAACCGGGGTCGGCTTCTCGCTGGCTGGGGGGACTTCGGTGAAGGGCGGCGCACCCGGGTTGATGTCCTCGATGCTGGTAACGTGCATGTACCACACCACCGTCCAGCTATCGATGAGTGTGTCCTTCGCGTCAGGGTCCAGAATTCCCACCACGGCGGATCGCCGGCCCGCCATGACCAGTTCGCGGCTTTTTATCTCAATGATTTCGCCATCGGAGAGCTTCAGTTTGAAGGGGACGAAGGGCTTTCTGTTCAGCAGCCATCGAAGGTCTTCCGCAGTGAACATTGTTTCATCCTCCTTCTCACCTGGCTGACGTCGGATGCTGAATGATATCGCCCTGACCGGGCGCGCCGCAAGCGGCAAGATAGATCGTGACGGCCATGCCGATTGTGCCGTCGCCCTTCGAAGCCCAGTGAAGAAAATGTCTCAAGATGCTCTTCGCGGCTGATGGCTCTCTCTGGTATTCTCTCAACCCTCTGAGATAAACGTCCGTGGCGGGCCTCCCAGCCCATATCCCGGACGACGCCTCTCCTGACGGACCGTTTTGCATAGTCTCGGCGCTGCCGGTGCGCGCCGGGCAGGAGGTCGGTCCGTTGACGGTCCATGATACGAAGGTCGTGGCGGCGCTGGGCGAGTCCATCGCTCGACGCATCGGGGAGCCACGTTATCAGCTTTGGTTTGAAGGCCACACTCGCTTCCACTGGGACGACGGCGTCCTGACGGTCGGCGTACCCAATCGGCACTTCGAGGAGTGGCTGCAAAAGACCTTTGTCGGCGCGGTGCGCGATGCGGCCTGCGAGGTGTTCGGCCAGCCGATGCAGGTTCGCTTCACCATCGATCCCGAGTTGTTCCGCGCCGCCCGCCGCGAACAGGCGCAAACTCCGGACAAGGCCGAAGCCGGGACGCGAAAGCCGGAACGCAAGAGCGAGCCGATCCACGCCGACAGCGAGGCGGATACTCCTCGTCCGGAGCCTCGGCGCAAGGAAGCCGAGGAACGCGGCACGCTCTTTGACACGCCGGCCCCGAAACGAGCGCGGCGCTGGAAGAAGCTCGATGAATTTGTCGTCGGCCCGTGCAATCGCGTCGCGCATGCGGCTGCTCTCAGCGTCGTCGAGATGCCGGAAGAGGCCGGCTCGCCACTGGTGCTGCATGGCTCCGTCGGCACCGGCAAGAGCCATTTGCTCGATGGAATCTACGTCGGCCTGCGCCGCGCCCGGCCCGACTGGCGCATCAACTTCGCGACAGCGGAGGACTTCACGAATCGGTTCGTCCAGGCGATGCGGCTGAGCAAGCTCGGCAGCTTCCGCAAGTATTTCCGCGAATGCGATGCACTCTTGCTCGACGATCTGCACTTCCTGGCCACGAAGAAGGCGACTCAGGAAGAGTTCCTGCACACCTTCGACTCACTGCTGTCGGATGGCAAAGTGGTGGTGGTGACGAGCGATTGCCACC
>JBBSDR010000282.1:0-7383 GCA_038240465.1 Gemmatales bacterium | reverse complement strand
TCGGCCCTCTGGTATCCAAACAGCGCTCCGCCCGGACAAGCCGGGCGGCGGCGACAGAGCTTCGCTGATTCACTTTCATGCCGGGGTAAGACCGACCGGTCCTGAGCCAGTGCTTCACCAACGAGGAGGCCCTGCGACGGCAGAGCGGCCCCATCCACGAGTTCCTGATGGCGCTCGGCACCGACACCAACCAGGGCGCGGTCGGGTTCGTGATCGACCGGAGCTATTACGAAATCGAGTTCCCCCTCCAAGGAGAGTAGCAATGCCGAAGGACCCTCAAGAATTCGCGGACCTCTTCGGGGCGAAACTGGCCGGCGAAGTCCCCGACGCCGGCGCTGGTCCGTTTGGAATGGCGCGGCTGGCCCATCTCAAGCACCAGCGCTTGACCCCGGGCCAGGGAGATCGCCCGGGACGGCCGACGGATTCCATCTGGGAAAGCCGGCCCAAAGTTCCCATGAGTCAGGCGACTCGGCAGCGGTTGGCCGTGATCGCTGAAGCAATGAGCACTCCACAGAGGCAAGTCAGCCCCATGCAGGTCGCGGCCCAACTCCTGGAGGAGGCGGTCAGCCGCGTGCCGCTCCAAGGGGAAGTTTGCGCCGAGGGGATCGCGCCGGACCCAGGGGAGTCCATCCCGCCGCGGCCGACCGAGGACGCTCCAGAAGAATCGCCGGCCTCAGCAGAAGCGACGAAGAATCGGGCGGCCGTGAAGACTCCAACACCGAGAGGTTCCCGGCGTCTCGGAGAACCAGCCGGCATCCGCGATAAAGAAGGGCAAGCGGTTGAAGACCAAGCAAGATCAGGGACAGGTAATGCTCCGCCACCGACAGGGCAAGTCGTGATAGCCTTACCTCTCAACGAGGGCCAAGACAAGGTTCCACGAACCTTTCTCCCGTCCAGGCCTCCCCCTTCCTCTATTCGCCTTGAAGGAAGGGCCGGCAATCGTCCTCGTGGCCCTCGCACTCCCTGCTTATGCTCAATCGGTCTCCCGGGACCTGTCGCGCCGGGACGCCAGCATCTGAGACAACGATGACCCGGCGGGAAGTCCGCGTCTGCCTTTCCGCAAGTAGCCATCAATGCCTTGCGCCATCGCGCAGGGCTTTGTCCACCCGAAACCATGTGTCGGCGAGCGTCTCGGGAATAGCTTCCGCTCGGGTCGCTTTTGGCCAGGCGCCGGTTCGGGCGTGATAAGCATCAGCCCATTCCAGAATCTGCTGAACATTTAGGACAGGTGCTCGAGGGTAACTGCGGCGCTTTCGGTGCAGTTTTCGCCAGAAAGGTTTCCGCACCATCGCATCGTCTCCAGCATGTCGCCATTTCGGCCGGAGTCAGTAATCCCCAGGTGTCAGCAAGAGTGGCGGAGACCCCATGTTTTCTCGGCAACGGCTCTTCTGCCCCGACCCCGGTCAACCCCGGGCGATTCTGCTCGATGGTGCCGATGACGCTTATTGGCGGGTCATCAACCGCGCCTGCGTCAGCCGGCCTATTGCTTCTTGCGGCGAGGCTTGCGCCGGCCCGCTGGCCCCTCGCCTATCCGCGCCTGCAAGACTCGTTCAATCTCCTCCGGCGACAGGCCCTCCAGACGCTCCGCTGGCGTCAGGCGCTCCAGGGCCTGACGCAAGTCTTCACCGGTCAGGTCCCTCAAGTGTTCCTTGATGTAGTCCTTACGGAAGTCCTCCATCGTGTACGGCACCGCGATCCCCTCCGACTGATAGGTCGCCAATATCTGATCCAGCAACATGTACCTCTGCTCCGAAGGGTGCCGGTCATGTGCAGGAAGACCGTTCATGGGGTCCCTCCTTGGCGGATTTGAACTCGACAGTTGGCAGGTTCTCGTCCGTCTTGAACCGCATTAGACTGCCTCCGGCAGCGTTACGATCCGACCTTTCGTCAGCTCGGCGGCATAGGCGAGTGCGGCCCAAATGTCGTCCAGTTGGAGTGTCGGGTAACTCCGTAAGACCGCTTCGGGAGACTCTCCCGCAGCGAGGTTATCGAGAATCACGGATACCATGATCCGCGTTCCCTGGATGCACACCTTGCCGTGGCAGATGTTCGGGTCGGCACTGATTCGCTCTTGCCATTTCATGACTTCACTCCCGGCCGTTCTTGCAATGGTCGCCGTCTCCAAACCAGGAAAACTCGCCTCGGGCTTGCTCAAATCCATCGTAGCCACAAGCGGCTCGCTTGTGAACCGAAGAGCCGCACACAAGCGAGCCGCTAGTGGCTGCGAAAAATGCACCACTCACTCCGGGATCGTGTATCAGTTTGGGTCGCCGATCAGGACGAAGGCGGCCCAGTAATACGGCGCCGCGAACGGTCGATCCTCGCTCTTGGGATCGGCGGGATTGCGTGTCGGCAATGCCGCCTTGATGCTGCCCCGCTCGCCACGCGGCACGCCGTCCACCAGGGCCGCCAAGCGTTTCTCAGCTTCCCCACGAGGCAATGTCCGCAGCCAGGTCTTTGC
The DNA here is from genome assembly GCA_038240465.1 of Gemmatales bacterium. Taxonomy (GTDB): domain Bacteria; phylum Planctomycetota; class Planctomycetia; order Gemmatales; family Gemmataceae; genus JBBRIK01. The sequence continues at coordinate 4,922 of JBBSDR010000282.1, read as the reverse complement.
CTCGGCCAGCGCTTCGGCTCGCTTCATCGGCTCCTTGAGGCCGTCGCGTTTGCCGAGCAGGTTCTGATAGAAGCGAGCCATCAGCAGCGAGGTCGCGCTGTCATCCACCCTCCACCGCGACAGGACCACACTGCGCGCTCCCTTCTGCATCAGCGCCTGCGTGAAGCCGAGCATGCCGTCGCCGGACGTCTTCTTGCCCAGGCCGGTCTGACAGGCGCTGAGGACGACCAGGTCGGCGTCCAGGTCCCAGTGCTTCAGGATCGTGTCCACGGTCAACTTGCCCTCCGGCGGCTTCTTGCCTGCCAGCACCAGGATCGCCGCCTCAGTTGGTGTCGGCAGACGATCCTGCGACAGAATGAGGGCCGTCGCCTCGGGCTGAACCTCGTTCGCTTCACCGTGGGTCGCCAGATGCAGCAGACGAAAGTCCTTCAACTTGCCTGACGATGCCAGTTCGTCGAGTTTTTGCTCGCTGGCATCGCGACCCAGCAGTTCTGTCGCGGGTATCAAGGCTGCCAGTGTCCGTGCTTCCAGGCGTGTGCCGGGCAAGCGTTGCCATTCCTCGCCCCGACCTAAAGTCAGCAGGCTGCTCTCCTGCTTGCGCCAGGCGGCCAGTGCCTCGGCGATGGGCTTGCGATCGACGACGACGCCGAGGTTACCGCCGGGAACCCGGCCGGCCATCTTCTTGCCCTCGCGCCACAGTGTGATCGGCACACGCTCCTCTCCGACTGCGGGTTTCAGATCGTCGGCCGCCGTTAGTTTCTTGCCGTCGTACTCCATCAGGACGTCGCCCGATACGAGACCGATGCGAGTTGCCAGGCTGCCAGGGGTGGTGGACAGGATTAGCAAACCGTGCGGAGGGGGATCCGGCAAGCTGGGCGCGGTGCGTGTGAAGACGGGATCGGCCAGAACCAGGAGCGACGACGCCTTGAGCGGTCGATGTTTCTCCATGCGGCGGGCGTAGACACTGGCGGAGGGGATGTAGCTGACGAGGTAGCGATCCGTCAGTGCCTCGACCGGCACGGCGGACATCACTCCTGCGGGTACGACGAGCAGATGGCGCACGCCCTTGAGGTTCGGCTCCAGCCGAGTGATACGCTGCCGATGAAGCTGAGCGAGGAGCTTCTTTTGTGCCGCCGACATACTACCGCCTTCGGACAGGGCGGCCAACGCTCGGCTCGGTAAACTGCCGTCGTGGGCATTCCAGGCATCATCCTTGCCGGAGCCGAGGAGCTTGACCCAGACGGGCGGTCCCTCCCGGCGCAGAACGCAGCCCAGATGCTTGTTGCCGATATCGAGCCAGAAGACGACTGCGGCATCGGCGGGAATTTGCTTTTGGATGTTCTCGAGCGGCAGCACGCGGTCGCGCGACCGCCGGCTGGCGATGCGGGCCAGTTCGGCCAGCAGGCCGTCACGTTCCTTGGCCAGGGTATAGCGCTGTGTTGTCTCCTCCATAGTCAGTTTTTCTTGAATGAGCAGAGGGATGAGGGCCCCATCGAGCTTGCTCAGACGGCAGAGTTTGTTGGCATCGGAGGCGGTTTCGGAGGAACGTAGCAGGTCGTCGAGGAGTCCGCGAGCGAGATCGGCTTCGGCGTATTCCCATGCCTGGAGCGGTTTCTCTAGGCGAACCATGCAGACGACCAGGGCTGATCGCGGGGAAAGCTCTTCCGCACGGAAGAGAGAACGATCGAAGCCAGAGTCGGCTGCTTTCAAACGCCCGAACTCGTGGCCTAGAAGTGCTGCCTCGAAGTTGCGCGTGGCCTCGGCGTCCTTGCCCTGTGCGGTCAGACACCAAGCCACGTTGTTGTAGCAGATAGCGGTAGAGGGATGTTGCTCCCCTAGGATCTTCTGGGAAATGGCGAGGGCCTTCTGGTACAGGAGCAGAGCGTCGGCGTGCTTGCCCTGTGCGGTCAGACACAAGGCCACGTTGTTATAGGTGGCGGCGGTAGAGGGATGCTGCTCGCCCAAAACCTTCTGGCGAATGAGGAGGGCCTTCTGGTACAGGGGCAGCGCCTCGCCGTGCTTGCCCTGATCGTCCAGGCAGCCGGCCACGTTGTTGCAGCTGGCGGCGGTGTCGGGATGTTGTTCGCCCAGGACCTTCTGGCAAATGGTGAACCCTTTCTGGAATAACGGCAGCGCCTCGCCGTACTTGCCCTGAGCGTTCAGGCAGCCGGCCACATTGTTGTAGCTGGCGGCGGTGGAGGGATGTTGTTCGCCCAAAACCTTCTGGCGAATGAGGAGAGCCTTCTGGAGCAGGGGCAGAGCCTCGCCGTGCTTGCCCTGTGCGTTCAGACACAAGGCCACGTTGTTGTAGCTCGTGGCGGTAGAGGGATGTTGTTCGCCCAGAACCTTCTGGCGAGTGAGGAGAGCTTTCTGGAATAACGGCAGAGCCTCGCCGTACTTGCCCTGAGCGTTCAGGCAGCCGGCCACGTTGTTGTAGCTATTGGCGGTGTCAGGATGTTGCTCGCCCAGTACCTTCTGGCGAGTGAGGAGAGCCTTCTGGAATAACGGTAGAGCCTCGGCGTGCTTCCCCTGAGCGTTCAGGCAGAAGGCCACATTGTTATAGCTGTCGGCGGTAGAGGGATGTTGTTCGCCCAAAACCTTCTGAAAGATGGCAAGTGCCTTCTGGTACATGGGCAGAGTCTCGGCGTGCTTCCCCTGTGCGGTGAGGCAGAAGGCCACATTGTTATAGCTGTCGGCGGTAGAGGGATGTTGCTCACCCAAAACCTTCTGCCGAATGGCGAGTGCCTGACGCAGTTTCGCCTCCGCCTCGCGATAGCGGAAGTTTTCTTGCAGTTGACCGCCCTCGAATGCAACCTTGAAGCCACGCACCAGTTCGTCACAATCCTTCGCAGGCCGCTGCCACAGCTTCATGCTCCAGCGCTCATCGATCACTTCCCAGTGGCCGTCCCCTTGCCGCTCGGCACGGTAATCGACGATTTGCTTCGCCGTCTTCACGGCCTCCTCGAACTCGCCGGCATTGACTTTGCGGTTGAAGTCTTGGCTAAGCCGTGCGAGTTCCTTCCGCTCCTCAGCCGTCAGTTCTCGCCCGTTCTCCGGCGGCGCGCCCGCTTGCACGGCCAGGGTCAGAGACAGCAGCACACACAGCGTCTTCATCGCTTGGCCTCCCTGGGTAACTCTCCGGCTCGGTGGCTTCAGTTCGGGTCGCCGATCAGGACGAAGGCGGCCCAGAAATACGGGGCGGCGAACGGGCAATCCTCGCTCTTGGGATCAGCGGGATTGCGTGTGGGCAACGCGGTCTTGATGCTGCCCCGCTCGCCACGCGGCACGCCGTCCACCAACACGGCGAGACACTTCTCCGCCTCGACCCGGGACAACTGCCGCAGCCAGGTCTTCGCTTCCTGAAGCGCCTCGGCTCGCTTCATGCCCTCCTTGAGTCCTCCGCGTTTGCCCAGCAAGTTCTCGTAGAAGCGAGCCATCAAGAGAGAGGTGGCGCTGTCATCGACCTTCCAGCGCGACAGGACAACGCTGCGTGCTCCCTTCTGCATCAGCGCTTGCGTAAAGCCGAGCATGCCCTCGCCGGAGGTCTTCTTGCCCAGTCCGGTCTGACAGGCGCTGAGGACGACCAGGTCGGCGTCCAGGTCCCAGCGCTTCAGGATCGTCTCCACCGTCAGTTTGCCCTCGGGCGGCTTCTTGCCTGCCAGCACCAGGACCGCCGCCTCGGCTGGCGTCGGCAGACGATCCTGCGACAGAATGAGGGCCGTCGTCTCGGGTCGAGCCTCGTTCGCTTCGCCGTGCGTCGCCAGATGCAGCAGGCGGAAGTCCTTCAACTTGCCTGACGACGCTAGTTCGTCGAGTTTCTGCTCGCTGGCATCGCTGCCCAGCAGTTCCGTCGCGGGGATCAAGCCAGCGAGCGTGCGTGCTTCCAGGCGTGTGCCGGGCAAGCGTTGCCATTCGTCGCCTCGGCCCAGAGCGAGCAGGCTGCTCTCCTGCTTGCGCCAGGCGGCCAGGGCCTCGGCGATGGGCTTGCGATCGACGACGATGCCCAGGTTGCCGCCGGGAACGCGCCCTCCCATCACCTTGCCGTCGCGCCAGAACTTGATCGGCACGCGATCCTCGCCGGCTGGTGGCTTCAAGTCATCGGCCACGGTCAGCTTCCTGCCGTCGCACTCCATCAGGACGTCACCGGGAAACAGACCAATGCGCGCTGCCAGGCTGCCGGGCGTGGCGGACAGGATCAGCAAGCCGTGTGGGGGACCATCCGGCAATTTGAGGGCGGTGCGTGTGAAGACGGGATCGGCCAACACCAAGAGCGACGATGCCTTGAGCGGCCGATGCTTCTCCATGCGGCGAGCATAGACGCTGGCCGAGGAGATGTAGCTGACGAGGTAGCGATCCGACAGCGCCTCGACCGGCACGGCGGACATCATCCCTGCCGGCACGACGAGCAGATGGCGCACGCCCTTGAGATGCGGCTCCAGGGGAGTGATGCGCTGCCGATGAAGCTGATTGAGGAGCCTCTTACGGGCATCCCCCGTGCTGCTGCCATCAGACAGTGCGGCAAGCGCTCGTCCTGCCAACGTGTCGTCATTATCGCTCCAGGCATTGTCCTTGTCGGAGCCGAGGAGCTTGACCCAGACCGGCGGGGCCTCCCGGCGCACAATGCAGCCCAGCCGCTGGTCGAGTTGCTCGAGCCAGAAGACGACCGCGGCATCGGCCGGGATTTGCTTCTGGATGATCTCCAGCGGTAGTACGCGGTCCCGCGATCGCTTGCTGGCGAGGCGGGCCAGTTCGGTCAGCAGGGTATCACGTTCCTTGGCCAGCATATTGCGCTGGATTGTCTCCGCAGCAGTCAGTTTTTCTTGAATGAGCAGAGGGACGAGAAGCCCATCGAGCTTCGCAAGCCGGGCGAGCTTGTCGGCATCGGAAGTGGTTTCGGAGGAACGTAGCAGATCGTCGAGAAG
>JBBSDR010000281.1:0-7391 GCA_038240465.1 Gemmatales bacterium | reverse complement strand
GGACCAACACCCCGCGCGCGTCATCACGCCACACGCCGCGGCCTTGCGGAAAGGCAGTCGCTCCACCGAACTGGCTGCCGAGCATCTCCAGAGCCAGAGCGAGCCATTTCTCCTGGTCGATGGGCTGCTCATAGCGATCGGCGCTGGGGATGTAGAGTACAAGCAGCGAAGACTCGGACTTACTCGCACCCATCAGTTCAGCGAGGTTCATCAGGTATCTCCAGCACGTTATTTTGCGACATTTTACCCAGAAAGTCAACTCGGCGATGTGTGCTACGTCGTGAGATGCGGGAGCGGTCCGGGATTGCCCTGGCAGATGAAGGAGTCCCAGAAGTAGGGGTCGGGATACTTCTGCCGCAGGGCCAACTGGGCGCTGCGCAGGGCGTCGGCACGCCCCTCGCCCGCAAGGATGCGTTGGTAAAAATCCTCCATCAGTTCGCGTGTTGCTTCGTCGGGAACGCTCCACAGGCTCATCACCAGCGTCTTGGCGCCGGCGAGAGTGAAGGCCCGCTGCAGGCCGAAGACGCCTTCGCCGGTCCGCACTTCGCCCAGGCCCGTCTCGCAGGCGCTCAGCACCACCAACTCCGTCGCCAGCCGGTCCATGCCGGCGACGTCCTCGGCGCCGCGCATGACGTCCTCTGCCTCCGCCGGCTGTGATGTCACCAGGCCACTCTGGACAAGGAGAAATCACTCCTGCTGCATCACTCCCTGGAAGTCTGCCCAGGAAGTAGTGGCAAGGGCTGCCTCAAACCAGCGGTCCAGGACCGCGAGGTCGTTGGTCCCTTCGATGGCAAGCCTGAGCGGCTCAGGGGCAGGCGTTCCCAGACGAGACTGAAGAGCTCGGAGGACGTACGCTCGGGCTCGCTTCACTTCGCCTTTGGCCTCAATGGTCTTGCTGTATTCCGATTCACGCACTTCAAAGCCCTCCAAATGACGTTGCCAGTTGACCAGTTCGGGGATCAATTCCGCGAACACCAGGGCGAAGTAGCGATACGCCGCCCGCTTCTCGGCGTCTGACTCCCGACCCACCACCAGCTTCCAGCGCTCAATCATTAGCGGGTCGCCGCTGCCCCGCATGAGAACGACCCAGGGCAGGATGCACAGAGTCGCCTCGTCCGCCTCGATGAGCGTCAGCGTGTCCGCCGCGTTCAGGTCGGCGAGCCACACTTCGATGGGCTTGACCAGCACGCCAGGACTGCTCGCCGAGCGGGTCAGGATCAACGGACCGCCCTTTTTGATCCCGGTCAGGTGAATGATGGCTCCATAAACAGGCGGTCCATCCTCCCGCGCGCCACGAACCTCGATGGCCAGCAGCAACTCATAGATGCCCAGTCGCGCCAGGTCATCCGGTCGCGGCTCGGTCGCCAGCTCCACGATCAGGTGGGCAGGCCGGCCAGCGGCTCGCCGACGCAGCACACAGACGACATCATCGGTACGTTCGGGACCGCCAGGCCAGGACGTGCGCCGGGTGTCGTCCCAGATGGCGAAGTCGGCAGCCATCGACTCGTCGGCAAAGCGATCCAACCACAGCGTCAGCCCAGCGCCGCTCACCTTGCACGCTTGCCGCGCCGTTTCGTCGAAGGTCGCCATGCTCGCCTCCCACTCTGATTCTACCCTCTCGCTCTGGCGCAGCGATAGACCAGCGAGTCAACTCCGCAAGGGTCCGGGGTCGCCCTGGCAGATGAAGGCACCCCAGAAGTACGGGTCGGGATACTTCTGCCGTAGCGCCAGTTGGGCGTTGCGCAGGGCGTCGGCACGGCCCTCGCCCGCAAGGATGCGACCGACAAGAATCTCCCCGCCGGAAACAAACGTAGCTTCCGCAAGGACGGTTTGGCCATCGAATGGGAAGTCTACCAAGTAAGTATCCTCGTCGATGATCTGCCCGCCAGCCAGCAGGGACAGCGTGCGGTTGAGGAATCGAGCATTGACCAACGCATGCAGACTATTGGGTAACTCCAAATCACCATTGAAGCCCGTGTCGATGGTGGCTGGCCACGTTTGCACGCCGACGGGAAGCAGGACCGTTGGTACACTGTCGTTGGTTACGGTACCCAGGATCATCGGTGGCCACCTTTGCGAACGTAGTAACCGAAGCCAACTCGCAAACACAAGAGCGGCGTGTCGAGGCCTGCTTCGTCCATTTGCCGTCGGATATCCGTCGCCGATTCGCCGAACCAGACGCGACCGCTGGCCGGATCGATCCCTACGGTCTTTCCTTTCAGTGCCGAAATATCGTGGTTTTGTTGGTACTCGGCCCAGATTTGCAGAGCCTGAGCCGTATCGGCTTCCGTCCAGGTTGAAGCGGACATGGTTTCAACTCCTTGGTTCTCACTCTTTTCTGTTCTGACGAAACCCAGCGACAGAACAGCGTCGTAGCGTGAGCATTACACCACGGGCACGCCCAGGCCAGATTGTCTAACGTGGTCTCACCGCCAGCATCGCGGGGCTGAATGTGTTCGCTGTGAAAAGAAGCGTTCGTGTAAGCGGCCGGGCAGCAGCAGTATTCGCAAACTCCTCTGGCTCGGGCGGCGACCTGCCGGCGCAGGGCGGCGGGAACCTCCTCAGTCGCCATCGCCTTTCAATCCGAGCTGCACCATCACGCTTTGCAGCGTTGTTCCACGCTGCCGCGCCAGAGCAGTCAGGGCTTCAAGGCGCTTGACGTTTCGGGCTTCCAACTGCTGCAAGAGCGATTGGTATTCGGCCAGTTCGCGTTCGGTCAGGGTGCGCCGCTCGCACATGCGGCGCAACTGCTCATAGCGCCGCTGCTCGGGAGGCGGCAAAAGGGAGTTCTCCTCGATACAGGCCAGCAAAGCCGTTTCCTCTGCCACATGCTTCTCGTTCTGCACTGCACGCATTTCGCTTCCTCCTTTCCTGAGTCCATCCTACTGCACCTCGTCACGCGATCGCATCAAAATACATGGACAGCGCCGCCCATCGACCGGGTTCCAGGCCGCGCAGCCGGGCCAGCAGTCTGTTGACGCCGGCTAGCGGACGGGGCGTAGAATCCCATGGAGGCTGTGCGTCCCTGGCGTATCTCCGCCTTGCAGCCCCGTGAAGCGACTGTTCGCAGCGCATGGCCGCCCGGTCGCGCACGAAAGCCATCATGGCGTGATCTTGAGCGCGGGCCGCGCTTGTTGCAGGCGTTTGCGCCCCGCCGCCGTAACCCTTGTGCCAAACAAGTCAACTTGTGCCAACTCGGGCAGGCCTTCCAGGCGCGTCAATCCCAAATCCGTGACGAGGGTATTGCGCAAGCCCAGATCGCGCAGTTTCGTCAAGGACTTGAGGCGGGCCAGGCCCGTATCGGTAAGCCGGGCACCACTCATATCCAGGATCTGGAGATCGGCCATCCCTTGCAAGTGCTCCATGCCGGCATCGGTGACGTGCGACAACCCCGTCAGTTTCTGGAGGCGTGTGTGGCCTTTAAGCTGTTCCAGGCCGCGGTCGGTCATGCCATGGGAGAAGACGAGCGTCCGCAACGCGGTTAGCCCGCGCAGGTGTTCGACGCCAGCGTCATCCACGCGGGTTCCCCAGAGCGTCAGCACTTCGAGACCGGTCATCCCGCGCATGTGCTTGAGCCCGCCGTTCTCGATCCGAGTGCCGTCAAGGCGCAGCTCCTTGAGATCAGACATCCCCTTGAGACGCTCGATCCCGGCGTCCGTGACGTCCTGACAATGTGCGAGGTTCAGTTTGCGCAGCGCAGTCAGCTTGGCGATCCAATCCAGGCCGGCATCCGTGACCCAAGTGTTGTCCAGGTCGAGATCTTCGAGCGCCTTGAGTGACTGGAGCTTCTTCAGATGGGCGTCATGGGTGCCCGTGTATGCCAGGCTTAGCGACTGCAGCTTTGCCATCTCCTTGAGGTGCTCCAGGGCCGCGCCGCTAATCTGGGTGTGCATGAGGTTGAGATGCCGCAGGCACTGCAGCGTTCGCAGGTCCGCCAGGTCGCTGTCACTGGTGGCCGTCCAGGAAAGATCCAGCGACTCAAGCTTTGTCAGGCCCGCCAGTTCCTTCAAAAACTCCGCACGTTTCTGCACACGCAGCGACCTGTCGAAGGGACCTCCATCACGCTCGACGATGTACACCGAGAGGCACTTGCTCAGATCGAGAGAGCGCAGGCCGGTCAGCCCGCGCAGGTGCTGCAAGCCGTCGGCGGTGATCGCGCCTTCTCGCAAACTCAGCGTCTCCAGGCTTGTGAGCACTGCGACATGGCGCAGGTCCTTGTCACTCACTTTCGCTCCGCTTAAGTCCACCGCCACGACCGGTTTGCCTGGACGCTTGGCATCGATCGTGACCATCCGGGCCATCTTCTTGAGCGCGGCAACCGCCTCCACGACGACGGCGATCTGATTCGCTAGCGCCTCGGCCCGCCTGCGCGTTTCCAGATCACCCTTCGTGGCAGCGAGGCGCAGCGATTCAAGCGCGGGCGCGCCGATTAGCTCCAGGGCTTTCGTTGCCGCCTTCCGTTTCTGGTAGTTGTCGCTGCTCAGTTGCTCGATCAGCCGGTCGATCTCTTTGCGTTGGGGTTCCGAACTTCCAGCGTGCCCGGCTCCGGCACGAAGCAAGAGCGCCATGACCAGAGTGCTCAAGAGGATTGATTTCATGGTCGCCTCCGGGAGAAATCGGCATCGAATGATGAGAGGGATTGTCGCGCGCGGGTAGGCCGAAGTCAACTTGAATGGGACTGAGCGGACTGAGCCTAAATCATCGGCAGCACATTCCGTGTTTCCTCTTGCTCGTCCTTCCAGAAAATCGGCACGATGCCACGGGTTTCTTGTTCCTGAATCAGACAGGCCAAGTTAGGGCAAACAATCTTGCAGAAGACTTCGTTCACTAACTCGTCTGGCAACCTCCGCTGCTTCCGGATAACGTCCCTGCCGGTATTGCTGAATGACTTGCTGGTTCAGTTGTGTGACTTGCTCTTGATGATCGAAGGCTTCGGGGGTGGACATGAGAGAACTCATTGTGGCGTTGCAACGGCGTGGTTGCTCACGGAGACGCGGGTGAGGTCAGGAGCCGTGGTCCACCTCCAGCACCACCACCCGCCCTTCCTCCGACCGCAGCCCTTCCACGGCCTTCTTGACCTTCACCATGTTGCGCGTCGCGTGGTACTGTCCCGATGCCGGGTTCTCTCCCCGCTCCACGACGGCCTGCAACTGCTCCAGGCGCAGCGGCAGTGGTCGGCTCGTCCACACGGCGAACAGGCGCTCGCGGCGCGTTGGTGGTTCACTTCCCCCGCAGGGCAGGTGCAACGGGGCCACGGAGCGGGGCGGGATCACCCTGGCAGATGAAGGCGCCCCAGAAGTACGGGTCGGGGTACTTCTGCCGCAGGGCCAACTGAGCGTTGCGCAGGGCGTCGGCACGGCCCTCACCCGCAAGGATGCGCCGGTAGAAGTCCTCCATGAGTTCTCGTGTCGCTTCGTCGGGCACGCTCCACAGGCTCATCACCAGCGTCTTCGCTCCCGCCAGGGTGAAGGCCCGCTGCAAGCCGAAGACGCCCTCCCCGGTGCGGACTTCTCCCAGGCCCGTCTCACACGCACTCAGCACCACCAGTTCCGTCGCCAGCAGGTCCAGACCGGAGACGTCCTCTGCCGTCAACAGGCCGTCCTCCGCCTCCTCCGGCAAAGTTCCGCCGCGCAGCCAGGTGTTCGCACCGGCCAGAGCCAGCCCCGCGCGCAACAGCGGACTCTCCGGCAGCGGCCCGGACAGGCGGCCCGTCTCGCCAGCGAGGCCGAGGCCTCGCTGCTCCTGGTTGGGGTCGTGGGGCTGGTCTTCGAGGAAGAATCCGTGCGTCGCCAGGTGCAGAATGCGCGGCGAACGGCAGTCGCGTTTCAAACGACCCTCCAGGGCCGTGACGTCCTGCCAGGGCTGGACCCCCAGCAGTGCGGCGATGCGTTCCCCCTCCCCGCGTGTGCCGGGCAGGCGGCCGAAGTGATACTGATCGCGCGGCAGGTCGCGGGAGAGTTTGCCCCGGCTGCCCTCGGCCGGCGGCCCTGCCGCGCCGGAGGAGGCGAGGTCGAAGTCGGGGTCGGTGACCACCAGCGCGTCGGTAGGGACGCCGGAGGAAGCCGCCCCGAAGCGGAGGACGTCGCGGCCGGCGTTGACGTAGCTGATCTGGTAGCTGTCCATCAGCAGACGGCCCTCCGCGTCGGGCAGGACGGCGAAGGGCAGGCGCGTCAGGCCGCCGTCGGGAGACAGCAGGAGACGGCGGCAGTCGCCCAGGGCAGAGGCCAGCGGGTCGAACACGGCGGCCCGCAGTTGCTGCCCAGCCTGTACCGGGGAGAGGGGGGAATCGGTCACGGGGCGGCGGGCCATGTTGCGGGATTCGGGAAGCTCACTGACGCCGGCCCGGAACAGTTCGATTAGCCGGTCGATGGGTTCGGCCTCGCCGAGGTCGATCATGCGCACACTGTCGGGATCGCCGACGGGCAGGAGAAAGGCCAGGTAGCGGGCCGGCTGCCACGGTCGCTCGCCCCGGGCGCGTACAGCCTTGAAATCGAAGACGTCGAAGCGGACGAATTCGACCAGGGCCATGTCCTCGGGGAGGGCGAGGGCCACGGCGCGGCGGTCGGCGGCACGGAGTTTGTTTTCCAGGTTCATCTCGGGGATCTGGCGGGCCAGGTCCGCCTCCAGACGCCCGCGCTGGTCTTGCCACTCGGCGAGTTGCCGCTGATGGGCCTGCAAGCCTTCGGGGCCTGCGCCAGCCAGTGTCTTTCGCGCTATCTGCATGCGCAGGGTGGACCACTGGACCAATTGCGTTTGCAGGTGGGGGTACTTGCCCCCCAGGACAGCGTCGCGCTGGGCGGCCAGTACCTCCGCCCCGATGGCCTTCCGCCGCAGCACAAGGTCCAGGGCAGCCCGGAGCGCTTCGGACAAGTGCGCTAGATGGCCCCAGACCAGGGAGAGAAAAACTGCCTGACGAGCCAGCGTTTGGTTGAGGAAAGCGGTGCGCTGTCTGTCCGAACCGAAGGAGAAGATCTGGCTGATGAGGCGGTCGTCAATGGTTACGGCCTGGGCCATCAGGGGGAATGCCTGTTCTGTTCGCAACGTCGCAACGTACAACTCGGCCAGGTTATTCATGCTTTGGGCGACGTCGCGGTGGTCTTCACCCAGAGCCACCCGCAGGATCTCCGTGGCCCGGCGGTTCAGTGGCTCTGCCTGCGCATAGCTGCCCAACGTCTTATATAGCATGGCCAGGTTGTTGAGGCTCGCGGCGAAGACCGGGTGGTCCTCCCCCAAGGCCATCTGCAGAATCTCCGTAGCCTGGTGGTATAGAGGCTCCGCCTGCGCGTAGTTGCGCGTTGACTTGTACAGCATGGCCAGGTTGTTGAGGCTCGCGGCAAAAGACGGATGGTTCTCTCCCAGTGCCACCCGCCGGATCTCCATGGCCTGGCGGT
>JBBSDR010000280.1:0-7406 GCA_038240465.1 Gemmatales bacterium | reverse complement strand
CAAACGGGAGAAAACCCGAAGTTTCTGCGTTACTGGTATGAGGTGACTTGGAGCAACCTTCTGCTTGCCTGCGGCTCAAGGTTAGAGGCCACTGGGTCGCTGAGAAAATGGTTTCCTCACAACAAAGGCGGCTTGTTTCGGAAGTGGTATGGCAATCTGGAATACGTCGTGAATTGGCGAAACGATGGGGAAGACATCAAGCGGGACAAGGCCGAGAAACTGGAACGAGGATTGATTACTGAGAACAACTCGAAATGCTGGAATCAAGACCGCTATTTCGCTGAAGGCGTGTCTTGGACTGATGTCGGCTCTGATCGGTTCGGTGCCAGACTCCAGCCGAAGGGGTGTGTCTTTGACATTGCCTCGCCGACCGCATTTTCTGGCGATCCGGTAGTTCTACTCGGCCTGTTGAATTCATCGCCGGTTTCACAAATCCTAAACGCCCTAAACCCGACCCTTCATTTCAACTCTGGCAACGTCGCCAATGTTGCTTTACCGCCACAGCGCAGCACTCCTTTGCGGAATGCTATCGAAGCGGGAGTTCAAGAGCTTGTGACCTTGGCCAGGAGTGATTGGGACTCCTTCGAGACATCTTGGGACTTCCAGTCACTGCCTGTCCTACAGCACAAGGCCGCGACCCTGAAAGAGTCGCAAGAAGCCGCCGATGCTGAGTGCCTCGCCCGCTTCACTCGCATGAAGCAACTGGAGGAGGAGAACAACCGCCTCTTCATCGACGCCTATGGCCTGCAAGACGAGCTCTCTCCCGAGGTGCCGGACGAGCAGATCACCCTCTACCAGCCCGACCGCGCCGAGGACGTGAAACGGCTGCTCTCCTACATCGTCGGTTGTGCAATGGGCCGCTACAGCCTCGACAAGCCTGGGCTGGTCTACGCACACGGCGGCAATGTCGGCTTCGACCCAATACAGTACAAGACGTTCCCCGCCGACACGGACGGCATCGTCCCGCTATCGGAAATCGACTGGGGCATCCCCGACGATGCCGTCAACCGCGTTGTCGAGTTCGTCGGCACCGTGTGGCCCAAAGAAAACCTCGAAGCCAACCTCTGCTTCCTGGCCGACAGCCTGGAGCCGAAGAAGAACGAGCCGGCCCGCGACACGATCCGCCGCTACCTCGCCACCGGCTTCTACAAGGATCACCTCCGCTGGTACAAGCGGCGTCCGATCTACTGGTTGTTCAGCAGCGGCAAGGAGCGGGCCTTCCAGGCTCTCGTCTACCTCCACCGCTACCACGAAGGCACCCTGGCCCGCATGCGGACGGATTACCTCATCCCGCTGCAAAGCAAGGTCGTCGCCCGCATCGACCAATTGGACGGCGACATCGCCCAGGCGACCAGCACCGCCCACCGCCGCAAGCTCCAGAAGGAGCAGGACGACCTGAAGAAGCATCGGACTGAACTGCTGGCCTTTGACGAGAAACTGCGCCACGCCGCCGACCAGCGGATTACGCTCGACCTCGATGACGGCGTGAAGGTGAACTACGCCAAGTTCGGCGACCTCCTTGCTAACGTGAAGGACGTGTGCGGGACGAAAGACGATGGCTGAACCAAACCAGAGAAACACCCAGGAGTAAACCATGTCCACAACCGTCACGATGGAAGAAGCACAAGCCAAGTTGCCCGAACTCGTCGCGCATCTGGGCGGCGGTGAGGAACTCATCATCACCCAGGACGACAAGCCCATCGCACGGCTGGTGCGAGAGACTCCCCCACCGCGCAAGCCACGCCAGCCGGGCAACTGCAAGGGGATGATCAGGATCGTCTCGGACGGCGACGAACACCTCAAGGACTTCGAGGAGTACATGTAGTGCGCATGCTCCTCGACGCCCACGCCCTCATCTGGTTCGTCCTGAACGACTCCCAATTGAGTGCGGCGGCAACCGCCGCGATCAGCGACCCGGCGAACGACGTTCTGATCAGCCCGGCGACCTACTGGGAGATCGCCATCAAGGTCGCCAAGGGGCAACTGGAACTGTACGCCCCCTACGACGACTTCATGGCCCGTGGGATCGCCGGGAACGACTTCGAGATCCTGCCCATTGAAATCCGCCATACGTCCTTGGTGACGACGCTGCCGTTCCACCACCGCGATCCGTTCGACCGTCTGCTGGTGGCCCAGGCTCTGGTCGAGCAGATTCCTATTGTCAGCATCGACGTGGCTCTCGATCCGTATGGTGTAACTCGACTTTGGTGAACGCCGCGTGGTACAAAAGAAGTGGACTGAGGCCCGTTTCGCCAGTTACGAGCCGGGAGCATCCGATGCGAATCAGCAAGATCAAGTGCAGCAACTTCAAGTCTCTGGTGGACTTCGAGATTCCACTCGCCAAATTCACCTGTCTGGTGGGCCTGAACGGGTCAGGCAAGTCAACCGTCTTGCAGTTCGTGGACTTCCTGTCCCAGTTGATGCGAGGAGACGTCACCGAGTGGCTCGGGGAGCGGGATTGGGCCGTCGCCGACCTCACCGCCTGGAGAGACGTGCCAGGGGTGATCTCCTACCGCGTCGAGATGGTGAACGAGTCGGGAGGGCCGCTCGGGTCGTGGGACGGGGAGTTCGACACCGAGACGCTCCGGTGCAGGAGTGAGGTGTTGAACTTCGGATCGACGCGCTTCGAGGTCAACGACAACGAGTTTACCGCGAGCCACACGCAGAGGACCTATCCGATCACTGTCCAGTACGAAGGGAGCCTTCTCGCGAAGATTTTTGACTCGTTCCTGCCGCCGCCGATCGCCCAGTTTCGCGACTTCTTCAAAACCGCGCGGACGCTGGAGCTACTTTCGCCTCGACTGATGCGGCAACGAACGAAGGGGCCGGCAGACACCATCGGCAGAGGGGGCGAGAGGCTGTCCGCCTACCTCCACGATCTCCCGCCAAGCAACAGGGAAGGCATCGAAGCGCGGCTGAAGGAAGTCTATCCGCATTTCCAGGCCCTCGTTTCCCGCTCGGTGCGGTCCGGGACGAAAGTCCTTGAAGTGGAAGAGGCATTCGAGAACCGACGTCTGCAATCCGAGGCGAGGCACCTGAACGATGGCCTGCTACGTATCCTGGCGATCATCACGAACCTCGCGTCGGACGCACCCCTGCTGGTGTTCGATGAGATCGAAAACGGTGTCAACACGGAACTGGTCGAGTTCCTGGTGGACAGCCTGGTCGAGGCGCGTCCGCAGGTGATCGTGACGACACACAACCCTGTCATCCTCAACTACATGGAAGTCGCAACGGCGCGCGAGTCGATGGTCTATCTCTACAAAACGCCCGCGGGCGTCACGCGGTCGATCCGTTTCTTCGACATTCCTCGGATGGCGAAGAAATTGACGATGATGGGGCCGGGCGAGGCTTACGGCGACACGAACCTTTCGCAACTCAATGCGGAGATCATCGAGGGCGACACCACGGAGACGTCCGGACATGCTGTTCCTTCTCAGCGGTGAAGGCCCGACCGATCTTGGCGAATGCGAGATGGGACACGACCCCTGCGAAGGGGCCGCGTTCCAGCACGGGCCGCTGGCGGTGGTCGTGGCGTCGCTGGCGGAGCCGGTCGTGGGATATGACCCGCTCGAAGCGGGCCACTTCCGGCTGGTCGCGAAGGCAACGTTGAAGGCCGTTGCCGATGAACTCGAACCCCGCAAGGTACGTGTGCCGGGGAGAACCCGGCCACGCGAGACGCGCTACTTCTATACCAGCGCACGCGCCCTCGCCGTGATCGCCCGGCGCTGGGCCGAGGAGGCCAAGGATGATGTCGTCGCGGTCCTCTTCCGCGACTCCGACACCTCTCGGAGTGAGGGGCAGCGGGAGTGGCAACTGAAGTGGGACTCGATGAATGACGGGTTCGACGTCGAGCGACACCAACTCGCGGTTGCCGTCCTGCCCCGGCCTACCTCCGAGGCGTGGTTCCTGTGCCTCCTGAGTCCCCGCTACTTCTCGGCCTCCTGCAACGATCTCGAAGAGCGGTCGAGCAGCGGGCACGCCGCCGCCCCGCTCAAGACAGAACTGGCAGAGCTGCTCGGCGGCCTTTGCACACGCGAGATCCTCTGCGACCGCGTCCGATCCATCGTCGCGCGGTTGCCGGCGGTGACAATGCCGAGTTTCATCGCGTTCCGCGACCGCCTTGAAACCGTGGTCCGCCGGTGTCTCTCCTCATAATGGGTGACGGCATGGAGCTGAAGCAACTGGAAGTCGCGCTCGCCCGGGCCTTTGCCCAACCGGAGACGCGTATCGTCTTCTGGAACGACCCCGAGCGGGAGTTTCAGAACGTGCTGCCGTTCATGGCCCTGGATGGCGTCACCGTGCTGCGGCTGGACGAGGTCGGCGCACTGGAAGCGAAGATCAAGGTCGAGCGCGAGAACCCCACGGACAAGTTCCTGCTTTACTCACCCAACGAGGAGCCGGAATTCGAGAGCGACTGGCTGCTCGACATTCGCCTTTACAGCCGAAGTTTTCGTGCCGATCGGGCTTCGATCCTGCTTCAGGAACTCGGCCTCAAGCAGCTACACCTGCGGCAGCACCTCGCCGACCGGCGGAAGTTCTTCGACGCCAAGGAACGCCTCCAGAAAATCAAGCCGCTCGTCGCCCCCGAAGACACCGCCGCCGACCTCGACCGCAAGATGCTGGCGGTGATCCTGAAGGCCGACCAGTTCGAGTTATTCACGCTGGTGCGGACTCTCTTCCACGGTTGGCTCGACGCGGGCGAAGACCTCGACCTGGGCAGCCCGCCCGCCGCCTGGGAACAGATCGAGAAGTTCGACCTCGACAAGCCGTTCTGGGGCTTCGTCAAGGCCGCGTTCGGCTACGAGGAAGCCGACCCGACGCTGAAGAACTTCCTGCTGCGTCTGCTCCTGACCGACTACGCTCACCACGCCAAGGCCGACATACCGCAGGCTCTGGCCGGGCTGGTCCTGCCGCCATCCGGTTGGGCCAATGCCGTCGTCTGTCTGGCGCAGTGGCGCGATTCCAGCAGCAAGGGGTCGAGCTACGACAGGCTGTCGAAGGAAGTCGGCGACATCCTGAAGATCGAGGATCACGTCGCCTGCCTGGACGTTGACCACCTGCGCGACGTGATGACGTTCCTGGCTGTCGAACGGCGCATCGCCATCGGGCTTCGAGACCGCGTTCAGGAGGCGGCAACCATCAACCCGGACGAGGTGCGGGCGACGGCGAGCCGGCGGCAGGCGGGCCACTGGGCCTCCTCGTCGGTGCCGGACACCTCGGGACTCCGGGCCGCGTTCCACGCCATCTACGACGCCCTGGTCGCCGCCGCCGACTTCTTCGACCTTCGCAACCGTCATCAGCACGGCTTCGACTTCCCCGACGCCGGGGCGTTGTACCGGGCCTACGAGACGGACCTGTTCCGCTTCGACCAGTTGTACCGCCACTTCTGCGAAGCCGCCGACATGGCCGAGGCCAGGGGCTGGGGTATTCTCAAGCCGCTGCGGGCCGACCTCGAAGCCGCCTACGCAAACTGGTTCGTGCCGGCCCTGGCCGTCGCCTGGGGCAAGTTCATGGAAGCCGGTCTGCTGTCGAAGTGGCAGATCGACAAGGTGCCGGTGCAACCGCACTTCTACCGTCGAAACGTCAAGCCCTGGCTGGACGAGGGCGACAACCGCCGCGCCTTCGTCGTGATCTCGGATGCGTTCCGCTACGAGGCTGCCCACGAACTGGCCGACGAGTTGAACGGCAAATACCGCTTCGAGGCCACGCTGACCTCGCAACTCGGCGTGCTGCCGTCGTACACTGCGCTCGGCATGGCCAGCTTGCTGCCGCACCAGAAGCTGGCCTACAAGGAAGCCGCCGTGCTGGTAGACGGCAAGGCAACCGCTGGTGTTGCCCAGCGAGACGCCATCCTCCAAACGGTCGGCGGCGTGGCGGTGAAGTACGACGATCTTATGGCGATGAAGAAGGACGAGGGCCGAGAGTTCGTCAAGGACAAGCGGGTCGTCTACGTCTACCACAACGCGGTGGACGCACTGGGCGACGACGCCAGCACCGAGAACCGAACCTTTGAGGGCGTGCGCAAGGCGATTGACGAACTGGCGGCGGTCGTCGGCTACATCATCAACAACTTGAACGGTCACCACATCGTCGTCACGGCAGACCACGGGTTCCTCTTCACGGAGTCGCCGCCCACGGAGACGGACAAGAGCAAGCTGGACGAGCGGCCCGCCGGCACCGTGATCGCGAAGAAGCGTTACTTGCTCGGGACTGCCCTGCCGACCAATGCAGCGGCATGGCGTGGATCGACTGCCGCGACGGCTGGAGCCGAGGGAGACATGGAGTTCTGGGTGCCGAAGGGGGCCAACCGCTTCCACTTCACCGGCGGTGCGAAGTTCGTCCACGGCGGGGCCATGCCGCAGGAAATCGTCGTTCCGGTACTGACCGTCAAACACGTTCGCGGCAAGTCGGCCCAGGAGACGAAGAGCAAGCCGGTCACGGTCGAAGTTCTGGGCAGCAACCACCGGATCACCACGAACCGGCACCGCTTCCAGCTTCTCCAGATGGAGGCTGTCGGCGACCGGGTGAAGGCGGTGACGCTGCGGATCGCCGTCTACGAGGGCGCGGCTCCGGTGACCAACGTCGAGACGGTCACCTTCGACAGCACGTCGCCGAACATGGACGACCGCCGGACCTGGGTGAACCTTGTGTTGCAGGACCGGAAGTACGAAAAGAAAACCAGTTACCGCCTCGTTCTGACGGACGCCGAAACCGGCATCGAGCAGCAGAGCGCCCCGGTGGTGATCGATAGGGCCATCAGCGATGACTTCTGATCTAACGACTACGAACGGCGCAGCCCTGGATGATCTGCTGGTGCGGAACTTCCCCGGCAAGGTCGTGCGCAAAGACCTGACCAAGCTGGTCAAGGAGGGGGCGAACGTCCCCGTCTACGTCCTCGAATACCTCCTCGGCAACTACTGCGCGTCGAGCGACGAGGAGGTGATCCGCGAAGGGCTGGCCACCGTGAAGAAGGTGCTGGCCGAGAACTACGTCCGGCCCGACGAGGCCGAGAAGGTCAAGTCCGTCATCCGAGAGCGTGGCCGGTTGAAGGTGATCGACAAAGTGTCGGTGACCCTCAATGACAAGCGGGACGTGTACGAAGCCCTCCTCGCCAACCTCGGCATCAAGGGGGTCGAGGTTCCCAGCACGGTCGTGAAGCAGTTCGAGAAACTGCTCGTCGGCGGCATCTGGTCCATCGTGACGCTGGAATACTTCTTCGAGGAAGAGTCGAAGGGGTCGCCCTTCAAGTTGCAGGAATTGAAGCCGATCCAGATGCCGAACATGGATCTGGAGGAGCTATTCACCGCCCGCCGGTCGTTCACCGAGGAGCAGTGGATCGACGTGTTGCTGCGGTCCACCGGCATGGAGCCGACCAACTTCACCGAGCGGGTGAAGTGGCACCT
>JBBSDR010000279.1:0-7407 GCA_038240465.1 Gemmatales bacterium | reverse complement strand
TTTGAGTCTGTACAAAGAGCAGGCGAGCCGCCTGCACCACGGGGGAAGAGCAGGCGAGCCGCCTGCACCACGGGGGAAGAGCAGGCGAGCCGCCTGCACCACGGGGGAAGAGCAGGCGAGCCGCCTGCACCACGGGAAGTCAGAAGAGCAGGCGAGCCGCCTGCACCACGAGAAGACAGCGATCAGTTTCGCGAATGCAGGCTGGCGAGCGTGTCGGTCGTCGCCTCGTTGCCGATGAAGAAATCACGCCAGTCGCTCAGATGATCGACCGTTCCTTCCAGATCGTACTCGCCGCTGATCAGATCGCCGATGTAAGCCGACAGCGAACGGTTGCCAGCCTCGGTGCTGTGATGCGTCGCCACCTCGGACGAGAAGTTGAGCAGGTCGTACACCTTGCAGGCGGCCGGCAGCGTTCGCTGGCGCTTGACCGAGAGCGTGTCGAGGTTGGCCAGGCCGTAAATCTGCGACAGATCGCCGGTCATCTTGTGGAACGAATGGAACAGCGAGGTGGAAGTCACTCCCTCCTCCGCGACGTCGCCGCCCCTGGCCGCGAGCGGAGCGCCGACGTTGACCTGGGCAGTATTTGCCATCCGGGCGAGCAGCTTGTAGAGCTTGTTCACCTCATTGACCGAGGCCCACGAACGCGACGACGACTCGAATCGCTGCCGCATGGCCGCGAAACCGTCCTCGTTGTTGAAGCCCTCCAGCACGCGCTGCAGGGCGAATGCCACGCCCTCTTCACCCTTGCCCACCGACAGTTCGGAGCGGAAGGCCGGCGTGTAGCCGACTGCGCCGTTGGCGCAAATCATCCGCAGCAGTGACAGGTAGACCGAGGGCCGGCCGAAACCGTCGATGGGCGTCTCGATGACGAAGCGGTTCTGGAAGCCGTCGCCGGCGACCTGGAACGTGCCGCCCATGCGCGGTGAGTGTTCGCTGCGAATGACGCCGTTGTGATACGACACGTCGCCCGTCTTGTGCTTGTCGAGCAGACCGAGCAGATCGTCGTGGCGCATCACCGCCGAGCCGGGGTTGCTGACCGCGAGCAGGTTGTCGGCGGACTTGTTCGCCGGCTTCTCGATGCAGTAGCGGAAGCGATCGGTCGGCGAACGCTCGCTGATGCGCTGGAAGACCTCGGCGTGCGAGAAGTAGCGGAAGATGTTGCTGGTGAAGCCGAAACGCAGATGCAGACTGTTCCAGAATCGCGCCGTCGGCCGCAGCGTCCGATCGCCGAGCGTGATGGCGCGAATCATCGGCTTGCCCGCCGCGTCCGCCTCGGTCTTGACTCGCAGGTCCTTGATGCTCGCCACGCCGTACTCGAACTTGGTACTCATCGCCCTCGCTCCTTGCGTCGCTTTCTCTTGTCGTTCCCTTTCGGGATTTTCAGTTTTATCCGTTTTCGTCTCGTGATCCAAGGTCGGTAGGCGACCGTTCGTTCAATTCGCTTCCACGCGGTCCCAGCGGCGCCGCGGCCGGCGCGTGCCATCGGCCTGTTTGGACAGGAATCGCGGCATCTCGACCTTGACCTGCGCCAGCATCTTCAGCGTTCGGCCATTGACCTCGCCGATGAGCGGATTGGCTTGCAGTGTCTTCCAGATGTCGTCCTTCCAGACGAACTCCTGTTCGGCCTTGGCGGTGCGCAGGAATGGCCAGGGACTCTTCTCGCACTGGACGATTTGCTTGAAGGGAAAAGCCGGATGCTTGCGCAGCACACGGCCCGCCATCTGGATCGTCACGCCCTTGCACGACGGCCGGCAGAAGACCGTCTGCAACTCGGGACAGTCGAAGCCTTCCGAAAGCACCATGCAGTTGAGCAACACCGTCGTCTTGCCGGCGCGAAACGCTTCAAGCTGGGCATCGCGGTCACTCGCACCGGTGACGACGTCGGCGCTGACGCCCTGGTCCGCGAACAGCCTGCGCGCCTGGAAGCACTGTTCGAGGGTGTGGAAATAGGCGATCGACTTGCCCCAGCGCCGGGGATCGCGGAGATAGTGTTCGACCACCTCCACGGGCGTGTGGCGCGGGATGGTGTAGTGATGGTAGGTGCTGAGATAGCCATCCTGGATGAGCGTCTGGATACCAGCGTCCTTGATGACCGAGTCGAAGCAGAGCTTGACGCGGTCGGCGCGGAACGGCGTGGCCGACAGACCGAGGATAAAGCGCGGCTTGACCACCTGATGCAGATGGGCCATGCTCGAAGCGGCGTCGTGCTGGGCCTCATCGACGATGAGCAGATCGAGAGCGGCCGGCGGCTCGCGGTCGAACATCGAGATGTAGGCCGCCTCGACGCCGATGACCTTGTCGCGGTTCTCATGAGCGGCCTGTTGCAGCAGATTGCGCCGCATCGCTACCCAGCCGACCTTGAGGCCGAGACGCTCCTGCATCTGTTTGGCGATGAGCAGCCCCATGACCGTCTTGCCGGAGCCGGTCGGACTGTCGATGAGGATCGAGCGCAGGTTCTGGTCGCAGAACAGTTCGACCGTTCGGCTGACGATTCGCTGCTGGTAGGGACGAGTTTGCAGGACTGGACCGGTCATGGATCAACCTCCTGTTCGGAGGATGATTTGTACCAGCGCAGCAAGCAGAAAGGGAGGTCAGTAGCGACACCTTTCTTGCCGCTTGCGGCTTAGCGGGTTTTCGCGGCCGAGCGGACCACAAACCGTTTCTTCGTGACGAACGTCTCGACGATGAGGCCGCTCGCATGGCTGCGAATGGTGATAGCGCCGTGAGGCCAGGTGCCGAGGAACTCGACGCCGGGAATCGCATACGGGTCCGGCTCCGTCTCCTCCGGACGCAGCCCCTGACACGAGACGATCAGGGAGGGCCGCGCCCAGGCGAGCAGTTTCTTCGGCTTGAGAATACGGCTGCCGTGATGCGGGGCCATCAACACATCCACCCGTTGCGGTTCCTGCGCCGTCAGGGCGGCCAGGCCCTCATCCTGCAAATCGCCGGTGAGCAGCAACCGATGACGCCCATGAGTCACCAGCAGCACAAGGCTGCGGACGTTCTCGATACCGGCTGGTCCCACAGCCGGCGGATGCAGTACCTCGAACGTCACACTGCCGGCCTTGAGGAGGTCGCCCTGCTTGATGATGCGGACCGGAATCCCCTTCTCTTCGAGAGTGCCGACGACGTGGCGCACGGCCCGGTTGTCCTTCTGGGCAAAGGAGGGCGTGTAGCTCACCTGACCGATGGGGAAGCGGTCGTGGAGGTCGATCAGTCCGTTGAAGTGATCGAGATCGGAATGAGACAGGAACACCTCGTCGATGCGGCGTATGCCTCGATTCCACAGGAACGGCGCGATGCAATAGCGGGCTACCCCCGGACCTTGCATCGAGCCGGTGTCGTAGAGCAGCACCCGGCCATCGGGCGTCTCGAAGACCGTGCAGCCGCCCGCGCCGACGGCGAGAAACGTCACGCGCAACTCGTCGGAACGAAAGCGAACCAGCAGGGCGGCAAGACCGACACTCAGCCAGCTCAACGCCGTCAGGAGCGCAAGCCGTCGATGTGTCAGCAACTGCGGCGCGAACAGGACGAGGGAGAGCAGCAAATAGAAGCCGATCAGCCACCACGGAGGCAGATCATTGACATACCCCTGTCGCTGCCACCAATCGACTCCGAGATCGACGAGAGCATCGCACATGGTCAGCATCCAGTAGGTCAGCGGGGCAAAGAGCGGCGCCAGCGGCGGGATGAGGGCGCCGGCCAGCAACTGAAGGAACCCCGTCACCAGGGCAATCGACGTCAACAGAATGACGGGCGGCCCAATAACCAGGCCGGTGAGCGGCAGGAAGTGAAGGCGTGAGAGAGCCAGTGGCGTCACCACGAGCCAGAGCAGCACGGAAAGTGCGTAGTTCGCCAGCAGGAGTTTTCCCAGGCCGAGCAGCGCCTTCTGCCACATTGGCCGGGTCTCGAGAAGCAGTTGTTCGAGTGGGTCAAGCGCCTCCTCGCGGATGCGCTGCCGATCGGACAGCCAGTAAAGGGTGGCAACGCAAACGAAAGAGAGCAGGCAGCCGAGGTTGTTGACATCGGCGGGATTGAGCATCAGCACGAGCAGCCAGGCGGCGGCGAGGGCGTTGGCAGGCAGGGCGGGACGGCGAGCGAGCATGCCAGCCGCGATGACGCTGACCGATGCAGCGGAGCGAACGACCGACGGCCTCGCTCCGGTCAAGAGCGCATAGGCCCACAAAAACAGGACGATCACCAGAATGGAGGAATGCAGCCGAATCGAAGTGAAACGCAAACAGAACCACAGAAAGGCGGCGAGAATGGCAAGATGCTGGCCGGAGACAACCAGGACGTGAATGACGCCTGTGCGTGCGTATTTCTCCCACTCCCAGGGCGCCAGGGACTGGCCCTCGCCAAGCAGCAGGGCTACTGCCAGTCCGCTCTGCGGTGCTGGCATCGAATCCTTGAGCGTGCGAACGCCCCAGCCACGGATGCTCGCGCGCCACGACGACATCGAGAGCCAACTGGCCGGTGCCAGACGCACCACGGCATCGGTGGTGTACTGTACTCTCAGTACGGCACGAACTCCATCATCCCCCAACTCGCGCTCCTCGTCGCGCTCGCCGGGGTTCTGGCGGACGTGGAGCGCTTCCAGCCTTCCCGCCGTCTCGATTTCGTCGCCCGCGTGCAGGTCCGCCATCGAGCCATTGACGATGAGCTGCACCCGGCCGGATGCGCTCACCCAGCCATCGCGGTCATGGACTTGCCGTACTGTCAGGGTGGTGAGGCTCTGGCTGCGCGGTTGCTCGCCCTGGCGCGGCGAACGCAGCGGATCGTCCACCGGCTGCCAGCGCTCATGCGGTTCCTCATCAAGGAAGCCACGCACTTGAATGACGCGTGGCCTGTCCTCGACGAGCCAGCCGATGTCGTCCGTCGCGTGACAGTCGCGGCGATAGTGGTGATAGGCAGCGCCCAATCCGGCGACGGCAAACGCGAGGTAGACGAGCGACAGACCGGGTTTGCCTCCGAAGCCGTTGATTCCCCAGGCCGCGAGCATGAAGACGGCGGCGATGAGACTGCCGATCAGCGGCACACCCGCGAGACGATCGAGAAGCACCCCTGTCGTGAACGCCAGAGCCACGGGAACGAGCGGGGCACGCCAGATGTTGCCGGCGTGCATCCGCTCGGGAGCGTGGTTCAGCGCGGACGGCGCCGCGTTCACGACAGAGACAGCGGAACTCATCGCAGCAACCACTTCACGGATTCTTCGGCCGAGTAACCATCGCCCGACATCGTCAGTTTGTCGCTCGCTCCGGCGGCAGCGAATCCGGCCTTCGTCAGACGGCCCATGCCGGTCCTGCTTGCGCGATGCAAGAGCAACTCCGATGGCGCGGTCAGCACGGCAAACGCCGACAGCCCGCCGTACTTCACCGCGCCCGGCAGCATCATCGGATCGTCCATATTCTGGATGGTGTCGAAGCGGAAGCCATTGACGTCCGCCGCCGTCCGCGTCACCGCATCGCCGCACAGGCCGCGCGCCAGCAGCACCCACGGGCCAGCCTCGTCGAAACCGGCGAGATGGACCTTCTTCGTCTTCTCATGACTCTTCGCATGCGCGACCGCCGTCAGAATGTCGTGGACGCGCTGGGCGACGAGCGGCTTGTTGTAGCCAAAGGTGTAACCCGCATATTTCTTGTCAACCGCCATCGGCTTCTCGAGCGCCAATTCGCCGGTGCCGAAGACATCCACCGCGAGAATGGCCGCCTTCTTGTCGAGGATCGCAGACGCTTCCGCGGTCAGCTTGCCATCGCGATACAGGCTGGCCTTGCCCCTGGGATGCACCCAGACGACGACAGTCCCGTCGAAGCCGTCGGGCATGACACCCAGGGCCGGCACCGCCTCGCCGTGTCCCTTGCGTCCGAGGAAGAATCGCCGCGTCGTCACCTTGCCGCGAGTTTCCTTTTCGCCGGCGCGCGTCTCCTCGACCTCCGACGAAGCCGGCAGTCCGCCGCTGGCCATCACACGCAGGGCGGTGCCGATGACCCGGCGATATTCCTTGAGCGACGCCTCGTCCTTCGGCTTCAGAGCGCTGATCTGCTCGTCGGACGCGGCCGTCATGGTCGCCCGCAGCCGTTGCACGTCGAGAGCGTCCTTCGGCAGGGGATGCTCCTGGTTGAAGACGCTCAGTTCCTTTGGCGGCACCGGCTTGAAGGGCTTCTCGACGATTGGCTCTTTCTGGCCGAGCTTCAGATGACGATTCATCCAGCCGTACATGACCTCCCGGCTGACCTGGTTGTAATTGTGGCCGAACTCCGGAAAGCACCTGGCCATCACGTTCTCTTCGGCCCCATAGAGCTTGTAGAGGGCCTTCAACTCCGGCAGTCCCTTCGTCTCGATTGCGACGGTCCAGTCCTTGGCGCCGGTCATACCGAGCGGCTTCGGCGCGAACAGCCCGGCGAGATCGATGTTGCCGGCGTCCTGGCGCAGATACGAGCTGTTCTCGCAGACGCAGCCGCCTTGCATTCCGGTCGAGACCATGACGGCGGGGAAGGCCACGGCGGGACGGTCGTCGATGCCGCACAGGATGAACGTCTGTGTGCCGCCGCCGCTCGCGCCGGTGACGCCGATGCGCTTCTCGTCCACCTCGGGCAGACTCAGCACAAAGTCGAGCGCGCGAATGCTGTTCCACGTCTGCAAGCCCATCGCCGACTGAAGCCGCAGTTCGCCCTCGACATCAGCGAACCCCGTGGCATGGCCGACGACGTTGCTGTCGGCCACGCCGACCATGTCGTAATGAAAGACGACACAGCCCATGCGCGCAAGCTGGACGCAACGGGCCTGGAGCGGATAGTGCGCTCCCTCGACACTCTTCTCCGCTCCCTGCTTCATCTGCTTCTGGGACTCGTCGTCGCCGGCGTCGTAGAAGCGGCCGTTGCGCCAGTGGCCGTGCGGACACAGGACGGCGGCCAGTTTGCCGCTCTTGCCGGTGGGCCGATAGAGATTGCCACAAACGTAATGGCCCGGCATGCTGGCGAAGAAGACCTTTTCGATGGTGTATTCATCGCGGTCGATCTTGCCGTGAATGACGGCCTTCAGCGGTGTCTTCTCCGGCATCGGCCACAGTCCCTGCGACACCAGCACCTGCTGGCGCAGCGCGGCGCGGCGCATCTCCCACTCGCCTTTGCTATGCGGCACTTGCATCGGGAAGTAGTCGTTGAGGGTCTTGAGTTTGCCGAGGCGAGCATCTTTCGGTTCGTCGGCCGCTCGCAAACCGCACACGGCGGCGAAGAGGGCGAACGTGGCGAGCAGGGAAAGTGTCTTCATCGCAACTGGCTCCTTGCGCTGGATGGATAAACTTGCCCTAGCGTAAGGGTCTGGAGAAGAGGCGTCAACGAGGAAGACGCCGCGCGCGCGAGTTCGTACTGAAAACTGAGGATGGTTAGCCGCGACGCGAGTCTTCGA
>JBBSDR010000278.1:0-7410 GCA_038240465.1 Gemmatales bacterium | reverse complement strand
TCGTTCTCTGCTTGGAGTGCGCAGCAGCGTTGTTCCCAATCCGCACAACGACTACAGGTGCTATGCCTCATGTTTACCATGGCCATCTTTGTAGTCCGGCTACGTTTTTTGGCCAGATCGCCGGTGAACGGTTACTGGCCCAGAACCGTCGCCCGTTCCCCTCAGTAGGGGAACGGGCATTCTCCTCAGACGGAGCGAGTTCCTTATCCGGTCGTTACCCCAAAGGGACAGGAACTGACAGGATGCCCTCAGTACAATGATCACATTCAGGTCGAATCGAACAAGGAATTGGATGCATGACCAGATTCTTTCTGCGACTGCTCGTCTCGCTCTCGCTTGCGTTGTTCGGCTCGGCCGAGGTGCTGGCGCAGCCGAAGGGGCCACAGCCCTGGTGGCCCGTGCAGCCGAGGCTCCTGCCGTTTGTCCATCCCCTCTTCACCGACGACATGGTGCTCCAGCGCGAAATCCAGCCTCCCCTCTGGGGCTGGAGCACGCCGGGTGACACGGTGACGGTTTCTGTCGATGGCAAGCCCTCCGGCAAGGAAACGCTCGCCGGGAAGGACGGCAAATGGATGACGAAGATCGGCCCCTTCCCCGCCGGCGGGCCGCACACGATTACGGTCGCGGGAACAAAGCAGAAGGCCATTCTGCAGAAGGTCCTCTTTGGCGACGTGTGGCTCTGCTCAGGTCAGTCCAACATGAATTGGCCGGTGAGGCTGTCCCTCAATGCGGAAGACGAAGTCAAGAACGCCAACTATACGGACATTCGCTCGTTCACCGTCAGCTTCTTCCCCTCGCTCGTGCCGATGACGCTACCGCCCCCGGCACGCTGGGAGGTCTGCACGCCGGAGTTTGCCAGGAACTTTAGCGGTGTTGGGTACTTCTTCGCCCGGGAGATTCACAGGACGCAGAAGATTCCCGTGGGGATCATCCACAGTTCGGCCGGGGCCACCTACGGCGAGGTCTGGGTCAGCGAGCCCGCCCTGCGCAAGCACATGCCGGACGATTTCAAGAAGGACCTCGCCCAAACGAGGGAAGCCGCGGGCGAGGCAGCAGAGAGCTACGACTACTTCGCAGAGGTGGAGAAATGGACTGCGGTGATCGATCCCCGAAGTGTACGTCAGAAGTACATCGCCGACCCTGATCTCAAGACCGACGACTGGCTTGACCTTGCTGTCCCCAAACCGTGGCAGGAGGCCGGCCTTCCCGATTTCCACGGACTCGTCTGGTACCGTCACGGGATCGACGTGCCGAAGGAGTGGGCTGGCAAGGAACTGAAACTGGTCCTCTCGACGATCGACGACACTGACATCACCTGGCTCAACGGCACTCTCGTCGGCTGCACCCAGATCAAGGGGAATGGCCGGACCTACATCCTTGACGGCCGGCTCGTCAAGCCGGGGAAGAACCTCCTGACGGTCGCGATCCTCAACAGGGAAGGGACGGGCGGCTTCTGCTCCTCCCCGGCGAACATGGTCCTGCTGCCTTTGAATGCCGGCGGGGAGAAGCCGCTTCGGCTGTCAGGGACCTGGAAAGCGAAGGCCGGCCCCGCGCTGAAGGACATCCGCCTCCCCTTCCCCACACCGAAAGTCGGCCACTACCAAACCGTTCCCGGCATGTACAACGGCATGATCGCACCGCTGGAACCCTTCGCCATCAAGGGTGCCCTTTGGTATCAGGGGGAAGCGAATGGGCCGCGCTGGCTCCAGTATCGCCGTCTGCTGCCGACCCTCATCGCCGACTGGCGTGAGCGATTCCAGGTGGGCGACTTCCCATTCTTGATCGTGTCGCTGCCCAACTACAATCCGCTGCAGAAGAATCCCGTCGAACCCGGCTGGGCGGAGATCCGCGAATCGCAGTGGCGGACCGTCCGCACGGTCCCCAACACTGGGCTGGGGATGACCATCGACATCGGCGACGCGGACAACATTCACCCCCGGAACAAGCAGGAGGTGGGCCGACGCCTGTCGCTCGTGGCCCGCCACCTCGTCTACGGCGAGAAGAGGGTGGTCTTTTCCGGTCCCGAGTTCAGCAAGATGCAGATCGACCCGCCGGGAGGTAATCGCATCCGCCTGCACTTTACGCACGTGCATGGTGGGTTGACGATCAAGGCAGGCGATCGGAAGCTGACTGGCTTTGCGATTGCCGGCCCCGACAAGAAATTCGTCTGGGCGGACGCCGCGATCGACGGAGACACGATCGTCGTCTCCTCGCCGGACGTTCGCGATCCCAAACACGTCCGCTACGGCTGGGCCTGGAACCCGCTCGGTAACCTGTACAACAAGGAAGGTCTTCCCGCCATCACCTTCCGCACCGATGAGTGACTGCCTCAGCCCAGCACCTCGGAGAGTTCCACGAGTCGGCTCCTGTCCTTGAGCGACTTCGCGGCTGCATGGATGATCGCGGTCACCTCGAGGATCTCCTGGTGGGCGGCCGGCTGCTTGCCTGTCCGCACCATCTGGCGGAAGGTCGCGGCCAGGCGGAACATCTCGTAGTGGTAGCCGAACTGGTAGTCCCCCTCAATGGACGGCGTGTATGAGTAGAGCTTCTTCTTGAAGTACACGTCGGTGCGGTCATACTCGAACTTCTCGTACGGCTGTCCGAACCAGACGTGGCAGGGATAGCGATCGGCGTAGGTGATCAGGGCGTGGCACATATCCTTGTAGTCGATCGTACTCACGGCCTTGACCCCTGCCCCCATGAGCTGCATGACGGTCCAGACCGGATGCTGTCCGTAGATCATCCAGCCCGGCAAGCTGTAGCGGCTGTGGAGTCGGGCCGACACATGCTCGATCGCTCCGAACTCCCCGGAGTCGCGCATCCGCAGTGCCGCTTCCATCCCCCATTCGTGGCAGAAGAGGCTCCCGGACATCAGGGGGGCTCGATGCTTGCGGGCGAACTCCAGGATCTTCTTCGTACCCGCGACGGTGCCGCCGACCGGCTTGTCGCAGAAGGTCGGGAGTCCCTTCTGCAAACCCGGGGCGACGAGGTCGAAGTGATCGTCGCCCCGGCCGGAAGCGTCGCCCATCCAGACGGCATCGACCTCCTCGACCATCTTCTCCAGGCTCGTGGCGACCTTCACGCCCGGATACGCTTCGGTGAACGGCACCGCCAGCTTCGGGTCGGCATCGTAGTAGTGGGTGATCCGCGTGTCGGGAAAGGGTAGTTGATCGAAGTTGAAGCGTGGGTTGCGGAACAGGGTACGGAAGCTGGGCTCGCCCTGCGGGTAATGTTTCTTCAGGGCGTCGAAGTCGCAGGTCGGATGCAGATAGGTTGCAAAGTGCCAGTTGTGTCCGTTGCGCGGTTGCTTGTCCGCCGAGATAACGCCGATGCGATAGCTCTTGACGGGCGGCTCCGGTGCGGCCGGAGCGACAGCAGTCCCCAGTGCGACGGCGCCCGTGGCCAGTAACAGCTCGCGGCGTGTGGAAGCGGGTGGGTGCATGGCACGGTTCTCAGAGGTGGGGTGTTCACGGCAGCGGGTAGGAGAAGCGAACGTAGAGCAGCACGCGGTCCTGCTTACCGCGGCTCACTTTTCGGTGCCTGCGCCTTGTCGCGAAGCCGAGGCGCGAGGTAGCCGGCCAGCTGCTTGCCGATGACCTGGTAGCCGGCGAGGTTCGGGTGCCGGTCTCGAAACCAGCCCGGCACGTCGCGCAGGTGCGCATCCAGGACGTTGTCCATGATCTGGACGCTGCCGCCCTGGATCGCCGCGGGCGGGATCAGGGCGTGGTACTTCTTGGGGATCGACTGTAAGGATAGGCGGCGATAGTTCAGCATGTTTTGTCCGTGCTTCAACTCGGCAGCATACGGGGCGTGCTGATCGAGGAGGGCAACCTTCTCCGCCTGCGCGACCGCACGCACCTGCTCGTTAATCGTCTCGTCCTTCTCGCCGAGGTACGGGATGACAGTTTCCAGCACGATCTCGGCCTTCGGATGATCGGCCCTGAGTCGGGCGATGAGCTTTCGGTAGTTGGCGGGGAACTCCGTCTTGAATTCCTTCAGGGTGCCCACGTCGTTTAAGCCGTAGCGAAGGAAGATGAAGTCGAAGGGTCCCTGTTTGGCGACGTCCTTCTCATAGCGGGTGGCGAGCAGGCGGTGGACCGTGTCGCCATCTTGACCGCGATTGATCACTTCCACCGGCGGCAAATCTGCTTCGGCCGCGAGGAGCTTCCGGACCACATCTTCCAGATGGTCGGCCTTCGGCTGTACCGCCCGACAGACGCTCCCAATGACGGTGCTGTCACCAAGGAGCAGCACACGGACCTTGCCCGGCTTTTTGTCCTGGGCGCGGACAGAGCCGGGGAGAGCCAGAATAAGTACAGCCAGACACGCACACACACGGGTCCACATGAGAGAACTCCAGAGCGTTCACCGATCAATCGCCTTCATCGCCTCGGCGTGATAGCGTGCGCCCGCCGCCGCCCCCGCCGGAAGGATCGCGTCAATCTGGGCGAGTTCGTCTGCGGTCAGGCGAAGGTGCCGCCGGCGTCGAGGTAGCGGTGGATGACCCGGATGGACTCCTCATCATTCATCTGCCTGGGATCGTAGAACTCGCTCATCCCCATGCAGCCGAGACCGATCGCGGACACCTTGAGGCCGCTGCGACCCAGTTCCCGCTCGATCATCGTCGTTCTCCTTCCCTGTCCGGTTCCGGCAATGGACAGTCTTTCTACCGAGGGAATCGGGGCATCCACAAAACGCCGCCTGTTCTTCGACAGGAGGGAACAAGCACCGATCGACCGGAAGGGGTGCGGCATCGCTCCGGCATCCCTCTTGCACAGAGTATCCATTACCGCGCGACCGCCTCCCTTACCAGACTCATTCACGGTCGTCGGCGGATACGGACGGTTCATCATGGCCACAAGAGCTACCTGGAAACTGGAATCGGCCTTGAACGGACTTTTAATCCGTAGGTCCTGGGTTCAAGCCCCAGCGCCTTCACTTTGATCCTCCTGTGTGCAGTGATCGAGGGAGGCCAGTCATTTCCCCGTTTGACGAATTATCGAGGTCATGACTGGCCGTCCTCGACAGGCAATCCGCCTGCCAAGAAGTGATGGTCCCAGTTTATAGGAAATCCGCTGCTCATTTCTGAGAACGGATTGGCCAGCAGAGAATGAGAAACTGCAACTGTCTGACAGGCGTGCCATGCGTATGAGGGATTGGCGTCAGAGCATCCGCAGGGCTTCCTGGGCTGTTGAGTGAGGAGACTCGCCACCGCTTGCGGCCAACACCCACACATCCTCGACGCTCCACAGCCGGAACCCTCCCCGGAAGGCCGTCAGGTTATGCCCCAGACGCGCTCCCGGAGGCAACTCCTTGACGTTTTTGGCGTTGCCGCCACCAATCACGACATAGTCGGCCACGAAAGCGTGCATCAGGGCGGTCACCACCCGCGTCACCGCCTGCCGCCATTCGCCCTTGCCGATCTGCTCAAGACCACGCCGGCCCAGGACCTCTCCGAGAGTTCGTTCGCCATCATAGATCAGCCGGCCCAGTTCCAGCGGAACGATGACACTCCCCGTGATCAGCGTCGAGCCAAGCCCTGTCCCCAGGCCAAGGAAAAGCATCCGACCGCCTTCATAGCTGCCCAGGGCTTGCAAGGCGGCGTCATTGACCATCTTGACGGACTTGCCGAAGGCGGCCGCGAAGTCGAACCCCACCCATCCCGGTCCCAGGTTGCCAGGCTCCGAACGCGGGCCATGCGTGCCAACCAGGCCGGGATAGCCGATGGAGACGGCCTCGTAATCCCAGCCGACAGCCAACTCCTTGATCGTCTCGATCAGTCGGGCTGGGGTGAACTCCTTGCCGGTGAGTCCCTTGCGAGGCTCTGTCTGGCCGGTCGCCAGGATCTTGACCTTCGTCCCGCCAATGTCAATCGTCAGGATCGACTTGGGTCCGGCCGGAGTTGCGGCTGGTTCCCCGGAAATCGAGTCCACGGTCGTCGCGCCGAGGTGCTGCTCCTCTGGCGTGGCCTCGGTGATTGTCGTGGCGGCCGGCTGTCCCACCGCGGGTTGCTCCGGTAGGGTCGTCTCGACGGCAGTTACCTCGGATGGTGGACTGACTGGGGTTGCGGCAGTGCCAGGCGTGGTGTCGCTGACCGTGCCGCCGATGTCAATGGTCATGACGGGGGCGGGAGCCGGGGCCGTTGCCTCAATCGGCTGCTCAGTCGTAGGCGGCGTTGTCGTCGTTGTGGTTGTGGGGTCGGCGGAGTCGGGGGAAGTCATGACGTTATCCATCGGCGTGCTGTTCTCGTCTGTAGGCCGGCGTCGCTGCCGCTCTGGATTGAGCGCCTCGCGTGATGCTTCTCACGACACTGGCTGACCTTCTCTCAGGGGCAATATACATGCCAGAAAGGACGAGAGGACGGTTTTCCGAGTGGAGAGCGACTGGCGAGGCGGCCCTGGCGCGCAGCAGGCGGGCCTGAACTTTCTCGCCGAGTCATCCGTCTTGTTCACGAAGGGTCAGGGCGAGGTTTCACCCCCAGCGGAGACCGATTCCTTCGCGGAGGAGAATTGCAGTGCCGAAACAGAACCGTATCACTCCATTTGGCGACATCATTGCCACCCCCGAACGGGGGACGTTCATGGGCAACCGAGGAATCCTCCACGACGCCGCTGGACACATCAAGCGGGCATGGCAGGTGAAGCGTTGGCTCATCTGCGTGCTTGAGTTCAAGGGCCGACAACGGACGGTCATGACGCCCGGCCACTATACCGAGTTGTTCTTTCTCGATGAGGCGACAGCCCTGGCCGCCGGACACCGCCCCTGTGCCGAATGTCGTCGAGAACGCTTCAACGCCTTCCGCAACGCCTGGCAGGCGAGCCAACCTGGGACCAACGGTTCGCATCTCCCCACCGCCGATGAGATCGACCGCCGCCTGCATGGCGAGCGAGTCGCCCCGGATCGCTCAAAGCCTTTGTTCGAGGCGAAGTTGAAGGAGTTGCCGAACGGCGTTTTTGTCCAGCGTGCCGATTGGGGAGAACCCGCCTATCTGGTCTGGAACGATGGGTTGTTCACCTGGACGACGGGGGGTTACACGAAACGCATGGCACGTCCGAATACTGCTCTCGTTCTCGTCCTGACGCCGGAATCGACCGTGGGGGTGATTCGTGCCGGCTATGTCCCCGAAGTTCATCCGTCCGCGGTGGTACTTGTGTGATCGACCGGAACGAGGCGAAGACAGTGGTCGCGGATGCTCGCGAGTCGGCTGGGAACAAGCTGTCCGCAGCGCATCGTTGAGTAGGTTATGAGCCGCGGAATTCAGGATGGGAATGCCGGCGCAGCCGTCACCTCCACTCCGCCTCACTCAACTCTCTGCCACCCATCGGGCGGCCCAGTCCAGATACGCCTCGCGGATCTCCGGATAGACGGTCACGTTCGGGATGTGGTTGACCTCCAGCAAGTGCTTGGCGC
>JBBSDR010000277.1:0-7428 GCA_038240465.1 Gemmatales bacterium | reverse complement strand
GACGCCGGTCATCTGAGCAAGGTTCGTCAGCAGCGCTTCCGGCGATTCGGCGTAGAGGTAGAGCAGAGCGCTGTAATCGCCGGCATGACGCCAGCCGTACTCGACGGCCAGTTGCGTCTTGCCGACGCCGCCGAGTCCGTGGATGGCGTGGCGCGGCGTGATGGCGGCGGCCTTCGTGACAGCGGCGGTGAGCTTCTTGCGCAGCGTGGCGAGGAACTCGTCGCGGCCCTTGAACAGCGTGCCGATGCTCGCCGGCAGATTGCACGGCTTGTGGCTCGCCGGAGACGGCTCCCAGGGAAAACGCAGTTCCATCCGTGCTACATGGCGGAATATGGCACTGCCCAGCGGGACATCCTCGACTGGCTGCGAACCCAGTACGGAATCGAGAAGGCGACTCAGAAGCTCCAGAACCTCGCGGTGATCGACGCGGACGGGATGATCGCCGAAGTGAAGAAGATCCGAGGGGCCAAGAAGCCGCTATCCGTCACCGACGTCCGGCAACTCAAGGACGAACATGCCCGCTCGGTCACTCCGCTGAAAGCTCTACAGACAGAGGCCGTCGGGCTGGAGCGTCAGGTCTCTGACCTGGTGAACGCCGCCTATCGCCTCTCCGCAGAGGAGGTGGCCCTCGTGTGGAAGTCGGCCCCACCGCGGATGCCGGTCGCTCCGCCGCCTGCGACGTAGGGTCGGGACCGTGCCGAAGACGAAGAAACTGTTTGCACCGCTGCCGGGCAGCCGGACGTGGAGGCGATTGAGGGGTTCGTAATGCGGTGCAATAGCGGACGTCAGCCGATCACAAGTTGACGACTCGCTGCGAGCTCCGCTATCTCTTTTCGACCGACGTAATGGGAGGGGGAGATGGGCAGGCGGGGCAGGTGAATTGTGACGGCGCTGAGGCGTCTGGGAGGGCTGCTTTCGTTCCGACTTCCTGCGTCGATTCTCCGGCAAGCAGCGCCGTGACCGAAGCCTCGAACTCGCTTCGGGTGACATCGTACATCCCTCCCCTGGCACCCTCAAACCCACAGTTCCAGGCGGCAAGTGCCTGGCCGTACCTCAGGGCTTCGGTGAGCCGCTCTTCGTCCGCGCTTGTGAACGATCTCGCCCCGTCTGCTGCGAGTGTGTGAAGGATACCCGCGGTACACCAGTCGCCGCACCCCGCTGTGTCACGCACCTTCGGAGCCCGGATCGCAGGCATCGCCTTCCACCGCTTGTTCCTGACCCCGGTTAAGCGCGCACGGAACCGCAGCCCCTCTTCGCCGCTCGTTTCGATCAGAAGTCCGGGACCCTCACGTTCCTCGAGGACCTCGGGGGCCTTCAGCCGTTCCTGGGAATACTTCACCAGGTGAGCGGCTGACACCGCTTCCCGAAAGAGACGAACGTCGCCGACTCCGGACGGCTCGAAAGTGACCATCGCCCCCCGTTGGCGGTAGTGCGTTGCTAGCCGGATGACCGCAGGGGACACGCGGTCGAAGAAGAAAACAGTGGCCTCGGGCAAGTCAGGGAGCAGTCCCTCGACATCGGAGATGCGAAGCGGCTTGTAGCGAGGGAGGTCTGCGCCGCACATCGGGCACCGCCAGGAGAATGAGTGAGTCGCTCCGCCGTCGGCCGTTTCCCGGATGTACTGAGCGATCACTGGCGTACCGTCGCCGGGTTCCTTGAGTACAAAGTCCAAGCGGACCCCCCACTTTGCCAGATCCTGGCAAACTCGGCGCATCGATCCGTCGTCCCCGAGCCGGGCCACCGGGTAAGCGGTCCAGTCGAGATAGGCCAGCGCGGCGAGCACGTTACCGCAGGTTCCGCCTGCCTGCATCCGAGGCGCTGCGTCAGGGGCCTCGGGGACTACCACGTCCAGCGCGATCAGCCCCGCGCCCACGACCGCACGCGAGGGCGGCTGCGGCAAGGAGGGGTGTTTAGGGTGCATAGCATTCTCCGGACAGCCAAAAGCCCACGATCTCCGGACGTGTCTCGGCGGAAGCGACCCTATAACCTTGGCAGTCGATGTGGGCAACACCGATGTCATACCCGGCGGTCTTGAGTTCGTAGGCGACGAGGAGTGCGCCGAGTGACATCAATTTACTTGAGAGCGCGGACAACGCAAACCGGCATCCCCCGAGCAGCCCGAGAACTTCACGGAAGTAGAGGACGGACCTGCGGATCTGGCGGTAGACCTCGAATGGGTTCTGTTCGGAGGCGTACAGAATGTTCCGGGCGTCGATGCGTAGCTGGTCGAAGAGGAAATCCCGGTACTCCATCAGCAGCGCGTCGCCCCGGCGAGGCATTCGTGACGGGGACGGGAGTACCGGCGCGACCTCGTCCGGCTTGATCAAGTCGTAAAGGCGTTCCACTTGCGGCTGACGCCTCTCCCCGAGGAGGGGCAGCCAGACCGTCGGGTAGGTTGTTGCCTCGCGGCTAAACGCCGCCGAGAAACCCGGGAGAAACTCGGCCGTCTCATCGACCCCGACGTCCTGAATCCGGGCATCCAGGTCCGGATCCTCTGCCACGAGGACGTGGATGTTCGGGGGGCGCCCCTCCCCCCAGTTATCTGCATGGAAGAGGAGACGTGCGAGCAAGGTGAAGTAGAGGCCCCGCGGCAGGGCGCTAATATCGACCACCACGTCTGAATACCCTTCCAGGGGTTGTCGCTGATTGAAAACCCTCTGCACCTGCCGAGAGCCCACCCGCAGTCCCTGCTCGGTGACACACTGCACCTCGTGCCTCCGCACTGTCCCCCTGCCCGAAAGGGCGGCCTCCAGTCGTTGGTGGTTGGCGGTGCGCAGGTCGTCGTGCTGTCGAGACGGGGAGTCGTCTCCCTCGTGGAACTCTACGAGGAGGACGTCCCGGTCGCCCTTGCCGCCGGAGGTCAACAGCATCTCCAGCCCCAAACACATGCGCGGGTCGAACCCGAGTCCCATCACGAACAGCACGCGCCGCTCGCCGTCACGCAGGTGCCCTTGCCAGAACTGGGCAAGGTTGTCTCCCCGTTCGAGGACGTAGTTCTGCCATCGCGGTGTCCCACCCGGGTTGGCTCGGGTCATACCAGGCTCCCCTCGTCCGAAGGGGCGGTGAACGGTTGTTCGATCCACCGGCAGAGTTCGACCATGGGTCGCTCCTTGTACAGCCCGTAGCCGAGGGGAAGGTCGAAGTGGACGCAAAGCAGCCGGTTGAGGTTTAACACCATCCACCTCTCCTTTTTGCAGGAGTAATCCAGGTCAGCGACAAGAAGGTTGTGCGCCAGAGCGGATGCCAGGACGTCGGCGAAGCGTTTGAGTTCTGGGCGGCCGCACATCTGGTCCGGGTCCAGCAGCCTCGCCCGATCCGACATCCGGATGGCTGTACCCCCGACTCCGGGGTCGTTGGGGGCCGTGGGACGGTATGTGTACGCCTGGCTGAACCGGCCGATGGAATCCAGGAGGTTCCGCAGTTCGCGTCCGTGTCGGACCCGGCGGGGGATTTCGTTCCAGACGGTCCTGGCCGCCGCCTTCATGAGGTCATGCTGGCGTCGAGGTGAGAGGTTCACTGCTTGCCGTAACAGGGAGGCCGCAGCCACTTCCTCGAACAGATCGCCCGCAAGCCCAAGGAACTGCTGGATGTTCAGGGATCCGAGTCTCGCGATGCGTTCCGGGCCGTAGTAGTACGGGATCTCATACTCGCGGGCGAGGAATAGTTCCGCCGCCTGTTGTACGGGCCGGTCCTGCCGCTCTTCCAGGTCTTCTTCGGCGAGGGACTCCGTGTCATCGAAGAGACCCCGGTTGGATTTATTCCGCTCGCGCTCGATGAGGATCTCAATCGCTCTCCAGGCGATTGCCCGTTCGCGGGGGGTTCCTTCCGTCTTCTCCCCCGAAGCCACCCACTCTCGGAACCGATCCGAACCGCTCGCGCTTGCCCGGACTCGCGCGGACACTTCTGCGCAAGCACGGAGGAAGACCTGCTCCCACTGGGGTGTCTCTAGCGAATCATCAAGGGATGGGCGGAAGGTGTCCAGTTCGGTATCGGTTGCCTCCCGCACGCGGCGGTCGGCGATCCGCATCACCACCTTTTCAAACCGCGCGGAGTACTTCCTCCAGTACCACTCCAACTCGACCGGTCGCTCGTAATCCCGTCCCTCAGCTGCGCCGGAGGCAAGCATCTCCTGGGTATTGAGCGCCTCGAAGCGCTCGGCGATCCAGACCCCCACGGGACTCCTCAACTCGATCACGCTCTGGATGAGCAACTCCCTCTGTCGGGCGTTGAGCTTGTGGATGTCGTCGAGCATCAGCAGGACGCGGTCGGCGACCGGCTGGTCGTCGATTTTCAGGCCGCCCGGCCGGATCATGGCGAGGGCGTAAATCGCGTCGTGTCCGGGGAGCTTATCCGGCCGGAGGGGGCCGAAGCTGTCGAGGCTGCCGCAGACATCGGCCTCGAACCGCTCGGCCCACTGGAACAGCGCCTGGCCGTCGCACGGCAACGACAGGCCGGGTATCGTCGGGAGGTCGGGGCACGCTTCGATTCTGATGCGGGGCAGCCCTTTCGGATATTCCAACCCGCGCAGCGCGAGGGCGCTCCGCAGGGCTGCGAGGACGATGCGGGCGTTGAGTAGCCCGTAGAACAGACGGTCCTTGCGCCCCTGGTCGGTGTCCAGGTCCGTGAGGATAGAATAGTTCCGGCCGCACAGGAGCATGACCCCGAGAAGGCTCGGCCCCTCCTCTCCCACCGCGCCGAGCGAGGCCATTCGTTGGTGCAGTTCCTTGAGTTTGTCTTGCGAGCGTCCGGCGTGCAGGGCCAGGAGGGAATTTGGGGTAAACAGCCGAAGGAGCGAGGTCTTTCCGCCTCCGGCCGCGCTCCGGATGATGTGGACACTCTGCGACCAGCGGTCCTCGGGGAGGACTTCCAGGATGCCCGGCTCGAACAGGACGAGGAACGCGGCATCAGTGTCGATGCTCTCTGATCGGCGGAGCCGGAAAGGGTTACGGGACTCTCTCATGTCGCCTCCTTGTGCCGCTGCACCCTGGGGAAGAGGCCGCGCACGTCGCGATCCTCATAGGACCAGAGCAAGGCGATCGAGTTGTTGGGGCAGTTGTGATGGAGTACGAGAGGCAGTCCGCCACCGGCATAGCCGTACCGAGCGTCCTCCGTTCCCCCTTTCTCGAAGTGGCTATCGAAGACGGAGTGGTCGTAGTAGTCGCGGATCAGGTCGCAGAATGTCCCCCCAGTGCTCTCCGTGAGGCGGACCTTCTCCGGGATGAGTTGGACCACCTCGACGGAGCAGGTCCCGGCACCCCACAGCGCCGATGACCTTGCGGCCAGGTAATCCCGCGCGTGCTCGGTTGCCACATAGAGTAGCACGATGATTTGCAAGTCCTTCGGATCGGCCAGTTGCGCGAGGGGGTCCGGAGGAGAGGCGAGCCTCCGCTGAAAGTTGGCGATCTTGCCGCCGAAGGTTCCGTCGGCTTTCGCCTTGAGGGAGTAGTAACTGGTGCCGCTCGCCGAGAAGTCGTCGAGCAGCACGATCGTGCGGAATTTTCTGGGAGGCGATTCCTCCTTATCAGGAGGTTGGGTATCCTTCTGCAGCTTCTCTAACAACTCGCTGATGCGCGCGTCGGGGAGTTCGTACGTCTGCACGATCTGTTCGTGGCTCAGCCCGCGGTTAGCCCGACGGAAGACATCGATGCGAGCCCCGTCACTCAGGCCCAGGAACAGGCACTGCCGTTCTACCAGTCTGAACTCCGGACTGCTGGCCACTCGGACGACGTGGTAGCGGTTGGCACCCATCGCCGCGGCCGCCCGGCGCAGCAAGTACGGGCGGATGTGGTCCGGGTAGGCAGACTCAGCCAGGTGGTTCATCTCCGCACTTGAGACGAACAGCAGCTGGCTCTTGACGAACTCGAAGGCCGTCTGGCGTTCCGGCTGGGTCTTGAACTGCGACAACCAACTCGCGAGGCTCTCGACGAAGCGCATTCCCGGCGAGAACTGCTGATACTCGTCATACTTGTACGCAGCGATCACCTGCAGGTAGGGCCGCTCCTGGGCCACCTGTTGGGGTCCCCATTGCATGACGTGGGCTAACAGTTTCTCGGCAAGTGCGTCCTTCATTCCTGCCCCCGAGGACTCAAACTTCGATGGAGAATCGCCCAGCGTCTATGCGCAGCGTCCGCAGGTAGGTGAGCGTGGCAGCCACGCACCGTTCGCCTGGAGCGGCGAGATTCCAGCAGGTGTTCGGATCCGACGACGCCTCGTCAACGCTGAGGGAGAGCGTCTCCTCCAGAAAGGCGAAATCGTTGCCCGGCCATCGGCCTTTGTCTCCGACGCAGAGGATGCTCCCTGCACGCCCCGCCTGGGACAATTCCCGCCTGAGACGATCAACCAGAAGTCGTTTCGAGACGCCCGGCGCGAGGGCGTCGATCGAATGACTGGAGCGCACGAGGGTCACCCCGGCGGTTGCCTGCCGCCGGACGAGCGTTTCCGCCAAGTCCCACACCTCGCTGCAGTCAGACCCGCGGGACAGTTCGAGGGTGATCTGCCTCAGTTTCGCTTCCATCTTCACGGCCCGGGTCAGTCTCGGCTCGGCCCGCATTGCCGCCTCGATCGAGCGGAGCGAGCCGTCCAGATCGGCCATCTCGGGGGGCTGCGCGTCGTCGGACAGCCAGCCGATTTCGCCGCCGTTATGATAACCGACCAGCACCCTCTCCCAATGCGATCGATCAGGGAGGGCCTTGCGGAGGTCCTTGCGAACAGACTTCCCTCGCCCGGTGGCGATGCCGACGAGGACCCCCGCGTGCAGGAGGTTGGCCAACCGCTCGGCGACCTCGGGGCCGGGGCCGGTAAGACGGTCCGCGGCCCCGCAGAGGGTGCCGTCGTAGTCGAACGCGACGGCGGCGAAGGACGTGGTCCTCAGGGACTGGCGAAAGGCCGCGAGAGCCGCTCGCCACACACCCAACTCGCCGCGGGCGGCGAGGTTCACCACGCCGGTCCCGGCTTTGCCCTCGATGGCGGCTGCATCTTGAGGTGACAGGTCGGCCTCCGGCATCGGAGGGGCGTGCAAACCGCCGAGGTGATAGAGCCGCCGGCCGAAGGTGGGGACCGTCGGACGGCCTGGGTCTCCGCCCCTCGCTGTCGCGGCAAGTCCCGCCACCCTCATGGCAATGACGAGGCCCGCAAGAGCGCCGCGGATGGAGTCGTGAGCCAGGTCCAGGCTCGCGACGGGGATGCCGTTGGGCAGAAGGCGCAGGGTTCGGGCGGCGAGGGTCCGATCCTCGGGGGTCACGAGGGCGAGGACTGCGGTAGACTCCGGGTAGCGGGCGAGCCAGTAATGTCGCCCGTGTGCGAAATTCCGGTAATCAGCCGTCTGGACGTGCCCTATGGCCGCTTCCGTGAATTTCGATTCCACATCGACCGCCGCGGCGTGAGTGGCAGATCCGTGCAAAACGACAACCGTTTCCCGTTCCCACAGGG
>JBBSDR010000276.1:0-7431 GCA_038240465.1 Gemmatales bacterium | reverse complement strand
TTCCTCGTTCTTTGTAAGGACAATCTCCTCAAAGAGCGCAACCACACTTTCCGGAGTCAAGGCTGAGGCGGTGATGAATCGGATATTGGGACGAGTGATCTCAGGTTGCCGATTGGCCCGTCTGAGTGTTTCCGAGGAGATTCCTCCACGACGGCTCAGTTCCAGAAGTGCCTCCGATCGCCTTTCCCCGTGCCAAACAAGTGAAAGTGCTGAAGGCTGGATAAAGTAATCCGATTCGGCAACTGGGTACACCAGATCAAAGAGCGGCGGCTGCTGCAGTTGCTGACTCGGCTCAACAATTTCCGCTGTCACGGAGAGCTTTATCTCCTCCGCCTTGCCACCGATCGTCAATTTCTTCCCAATCTGCAGATCGTGGCCGTGGAACAGACGCCGCACATCGATATTCCTTGCCGGAGGACCGGCATCGCGCTCCTCAAAAAAGTCTTCGCCTCGCCGAGTGAGCGAACCCCAGATTGGGGAGAAATCTCCGTTTGCGGCGAGCAGGTGGATAGACTCAAGTACCGTGGTTTTGCCGCTATTGTTCGTCCCGACGATCAAATTGACGCGGCCGAGGTCTTGCACCTCGAATTGCTCAAAACTGCGGTAACCCTGGATAGATAGCGAACGGATGGCCACTTGTCGCCTCCGGATATTCGGTGAGGACTCCTTCGCCAACTCGATTCAGGATTTCTCCTCACCCTCCCTTACTTCATCCTACGCATCCTCGCTTGTCGATGCCAGCGACCAGTCCTTTCGCTGCACTCCTCGCGAGTCGAAATCGCGGCAGGAACTGCAAGCCCGCCGCACGACAAATAGACAGCCGCGGAGAAGACCTGTCCTTGCCCACCTTTTTTGGCCTCGCATCCTTTCAACCATCCTCCGGGTTGCCGAGCCGGAG
Organism: Gemmatales bacterium; assembly: GCA_038240465.1. Lineage (GTDB taxonomy): Bacteria > Planctomycetota > Planctomycetia > Gemmatales > Gemmataceae > JBBRIK01. Next base: position 6,533 of record JBBSDR010000276.1, on the reverse strand, counting down.
CAGATACACCGCTCCGTTCGCACACCCCAGCGCCAGATGGCGGCTGTCCGGCGCGAAGGCCATGTCCTGAATCGTAACCGGCAGCGTCCACCGCGCTTTCCTCGTTCCCTCCTGCACGTCGATCCAGTCGATCGTGTTGAGGTTGTGCAGGACCGCCAGCGTGTGGCCGTCCGGAGCCACCCGCAGCCGCACCGCCCCCTTTTGCACCTGGGCCAGACGCCTTACCGCCATCTCTCCCTGGACCTCGCGCACCTGAATCCCACCATCCTCGTAAGCCATCACCAGCGCTCGGCCCAGGGGCATAAAGGCAAAATCGACAATGCGCCGTCCCAGCGGCGGCAGCAGACGCCGCTGTTGCAGATCGGCGAGCGAACCGAAGACGATCTGGTCTGGCCCTTCAACCCAGGCAAGGTGGCGGCTGTTGGGGCTGAAAGCGGCCAGGCGGATGGGCCTGGTCCCTTGCACCGTACGCCGGGGAGCGGCCGGCGTCATGGGGCCAAGCTTCAGTGTTCCCTGATCGTCCAGCGACAGCAGCCATCGGCCATCCGGGGTGGCATCAACGGACACGACGGCTCCCTTGTGTTCCTGATACGAGCCGAGCGAACGCACTTTGTCCCCGGCCATTCGGAATATCTCGACGCTGAACCGCTGTCCGCCGCCAACGAGGGTCGGCCCCTCCGGCACCGCGATCAAGGAGGCAAAGGTTGTCGCCTGACCGGTCAGCGTATCGGTCAACCTCGGCTTCTCGCCTTGCAAGTCCCACAGGTGTAGTTTCAGGTCCTGGCCGGCCGAAAGGAGTCCCTTGCCATCCGGAGTGAAGACGACGCAGGACACCCAGCCCGCATGGATCGGATCTGGCGGCGGCGGCACCAGGGTCCGGCCAGCCACGTTCCAGACGCGCACGACAGGATCGTGTCCCCCTCCCGAGACGAGCTGCTTGCCGTCCCCGGAGAAGACGAGGGATTCCACCGCGCGCCGGTGTCCCTGCACAGACGCCAGTTCCTTGCCCGCGCGCATGTCCCACAGCCGCAGCATGCCGTTGGAGTCGCCCGAGGCCAGCAACTCGCCATTCGGTGAGAACGCCAGGACCACGACCGTCCCGCGATGGCCCTGCCAGGAGGGACGCTGGGGACCGTCGTTGAGGTCCCAGAAGACCACTTTCCCCACGCCGCCCGCAGCGGCCAGTGTCCCCTCCGAAGTCACGGCCAGTCCCTGAAAGCCCGTGCCTTTCTCGGCCAACTTACGCAGCAGTTTGCCGGTCTCGGCGTCCCAGAGCGTCAGGCCCTTGCTGTGAGCGGAGACGAGACGCTGGCTGTCCGCCAGAAAGACGGCCTTGTGCGTCTGGATCATCTCCTCCCGCAAGTCGCGCAGTTTCTTTCCGGTCAGGGTGTCGTGGATGGAGATTCGCGGCTGGAACAAAAGGGCGGTCCTCTTCCCATCAGGCGAACAGGTCACACTCCCATACGGAGAGGACACCTCAAACGTGGTCAGGACCTTGCCGCTTTTCACGTCCCAGCGAACCGGACAGAAAGTGCTGCCGCTGCAAGAGATTGCCTCTCGTCCCTGGTTCAAGAAGACCGTCAGAGCAGATGCCAGCGGCCCTTGCACGGAGCGGCGTTCCTCCAACGTCTCGGGGTCCCAGACGCGGACCATGCCCTGACTGTCCGCGGCGAGCAGCGACCTGTCCGCCTGAAACGCGAGGCCCTCGATAGAACTGCCGTGCCGGCCGCGTGTGTCGCCGAGGATGCTCACGAGTTCCTTTGGCTGTCCCGCGCGGTTTCGCTCCCAGGCCGGCACGCCAGAGGCTCGCAGATCGTCCAGTGGTCCGGGAAGGCGGCGGACCAGATCGAACGCCCGCCCTGCCTGGGGCAACCCGCCATGCTTCCAGGCAAAGGCCAGCAGTGCATCGCGCAAACCGGGCGAACCCTGCGAGTTCTCCCGGAACCGAAGCGCTAGTGGGCGAAACTCCTCCTCGGACAACTGAATGGGCAACAGGGGCGGAGCTGGAATTTCCCCGCCGGCTTCTCCGCAATCGACCTCGACCTGCAAATGTCCTTCGCAATCGGTCAGGTCCACCTCATTCGTCTGGAGATAGAGCCGGCCGGCGTGCGGCGCCTCGAAGGCCCGTCGCGCATCCAGGGCGGCGGGGTCGATGCCGATGCGGGCCAGCAGACACAGCGCCGGCGCCTCGAACAGGATTGTTCGGCCGCGGCGCACATTGGGAACCCCTTCCGCGCCGCACCAGGACAGCCCCTCGCGCCGCCATTGGCCCTGATAGCGAATGCTCACGGTTTCGCCTGGCTTGACATCGACGCCGGTGTCTTGCCAGGGTTGTTTCGCGTCTACCTTCACGGATGGGTGATGGGGCTTTCTGTCCGGCTCCTCATGCCGCCAGGGCCGCCACAGCAGCAGCCCTGCCAGCAGAGCAAAGCATGTCCCGGCGATGAGCCAGGGCAGATGGCCGTGCCGAGGCGGAGGAGGGATATTCTCGGCCGTCTCCAGCCCCGAGAAGGGATTGAGCGTCGGCTCCGCAGGCTTCCCCGCCGGGTCTGCGGCAAGAGTTGGGCTGTGCGAGAGCGGTTCTCTCTCGCCGGCGAGGGCGTGGATCAACTCGGCGGGCGTCTGGAAGCGATCCTCGGGCTTCTTGGCCATCAGTTTCCGGACAATGCGAACCACGTTTTCCGGCATATCGGCGCGCAACTGTTCGATGGCTTCCGGCTCGTCCATCTGATGCTTGAGCAGCTTGGCGCCTAGCGAACCCTTCGGGAAAGGCGGCTGGCCGGTGAGCAGAAAATAGAACGTGCAGCCCAGCGAATAGAGATCGGCCCGGATATCGACGTCGTGCGCTTCGCGGGCCTGTTCCGGCGCGATGTAGTCGGGCGTCCCCATGATGACGCCTGTCCCCGTCAGCGAGCCGTCGTCCTCCATGCCTCGCGCCAGCCGTGCCAGGCCGAAGTCGAGGACCTTGACGCGCTGGCGCTGCAACACCGAACCTTGCGATCCGGCTCCCCTCTCGGGAGCCGTGTCTTCATTTCGGATTTCGGATTTCGGATTTCGGATTTCGCTTGAGCGTTTCTCGTTTGGGATTTCGAGCAAGAGATTGCCGGGCTTGATGTCGCGATGGACCATGCCTTTCTCGAAGGCGTGCTGCAAGCCCAGCGCCGCCTCGCGAATGCAGTGACAGGCCTGTGTCACCGGCAGCGGGCCGCGCTCCTTGCCCAGCCGGGCCAGGTCGATGCCCGCGACGTACTCCATGACCAGGAAATGCGTATCGCCCACGCTGTCGGCGTCGTGAGCGCGGACGATATTCGGATGATCGAGCTGGGCGACGCTCTGGATTTCGCGATGGAAGCGGCGGACGATGTCGGGGCTGGCGAGGCGATCCTTGCGGATCAGCTTCAGCGCGACAATGCGGCCAAGTTTCCAGTTGCGGGCCTTGAACACCGCTCCCATGCCGCCCTCGCCCAGCTTCTCCAGCAGGATGTAACTCCCCAGCAGCAGACCAGTTCCCTTGCCCTGGAAAAGCTGGTTGACCTGGAACGGAGTCAGCCAGTCACGGCGGATCAGCTCCCCGGCCAGAGAACGAGCGCTGGCGCTGGCGAGGGAGCCGGCGGCGGCGAGTTTCTCCTCGTCGAGCAGACGGAGCGCAGCCAGTTGTTGCAGCAGATCGGCAGCAGACTCGAGCGTCATTGGCGTTCCAGGGAAACGGTTCTCGACGTTCGCAGGCAAAACAGCCCCGAGAACGCTGAGAACACATTCTATCATCGTGTTCAGGATGAGGAGTCCTGGTAATCCCGTTCGGCTGCGGCTGTCGATCCGGGCATTCTGGGCGAGCCGGAGGGCCGGGTAGGTGGTTTGGCTCGCTGAAAATCCACAGGGCGGCGAAATCCGCTGAAGTTCTGCTGGCGAACGGCCGATAGTTCAGGTTGAGTGTGTTTACTTATCTCGCCTCCCAGCCAATTCGGACCGGCGAACAGGCGGCGAATCGAAAGCCATGGAGGCGATCGCAATGTCCCGGGAACTCTCCTTGTCCGGTCGCTCTTGGGTGAACGCATTGCTGGCACGCCCTTACACGCTGGCAATCGTGGTACTGTGCGCTATCCTGGTTGTCCCCCTTTCTTTGCGCAGGCAGTCGGACCTGGTGAACGTATTCATCCCCGCGGCACAGCGGCTCGCCCACGGAGACGACGTTTTCCAGCAAGGCTTCGTCTACCCTCCGGTCAATGCCTGGATCTTGCTGCCGTTGGCGAACCTACCTCCGCTGGCCGCCCGCACACTCTGGTTGGCCGTCAACGGCGCGGCGCTGATGGTCCTGGTCTGGGGTGCCTGGACGCTTTCGGGAGGCGTCCGGCTCGAGGGGGGACCGCCAGCGGAGCGGCGCGAACACCTGATTTTTGGACTGGGCCTACTTGTCGCCCTTTATTACCTGCTCGACGCGCTGACCAGTCAGCAAAGCGACCTGATCGTCGCCGCTCTGGTCATGCTCGGATGCCAGGCGCTTGTCCGTCGCCGAGAAGTGGGCGCGGGTGTGTTGTTTGGCCTGGCCGCCGGCCTGAAGTGTACGCCTCTGCTCTGGGCCGGCTACCTCGTCTGGCGGAAGAAATGGGCCGGCGCAGTTGTCGTGGTGGCTGTCGCCATTGGTGTGAACCTCCTTCCCGATCTGACGCATCCTTCGACGCTGTCCCGGACGCGGCTCGAGGAGTGGGGCCGGCGTTATCTGGTGCCGATGGCGGATAGCGGCCACGATCTCGGCACCTGGGCATCGGCCATCAATTGCAATCATTCCCTGTCGGGATTGACCAACCGCTTGCTGACCTGGAGGTATATCTGGAGCGATGGCCGAATGGTGGGACTTGGCCGAAGCGAGCGCGTCGATCCGGTGACGTTGAAGGCAACTGCCCTGGGTGCCATGATGCTATGCGTGCTGGCCGCCCTGATCTGTTCGTGGCGGGGAAGGTCGAAGGACTCGGCGTCGCCGTCGCCGGAGGTGCTGGAGTTTAGCCTGGTGTTGATCCTGATGTTGCTGCTGTCGCCGCAGTCGAGCAAGCCGCACTTCTGCACGCTCTTCCTGCCGGCCTTTTGCCTGGCGCGGGCGGCGCTTGTTGGCCGAAGTCGCTTGCTGCTGGGTCTGGTGCTGGCGAGTGTGACTTGCGGGCTGGTGTCGAACAAAGACCTGGTGGGCGGTCGTGTCTACGATTGGGTGATCTGGCATGGGAGCATCACACTGAGCGCCCTTCTTCTGCAAGCCGGTTGCTGTCTCGTCCTGTTCCGCTCGCGGCGAGCGGCAAGAAGTGAAGACGCCAGGAACAGCGACCTGCGCTCAGGTTTGCATCAGGCCGCTTGAGAGACGGCCTTCGTCCCCCCCGAAATTGCTCCCGACAGTTTCGTTTCGGGAGCGTTCGCTCGCCGATAATGCGTCGAGATGTCAGGTGTTGACCTCGACGTATTCCACCTGACACGATGGCTCAGGAATCGGCAAGCCGTCTTCGACCATCCCCTCCAGATGCAGTTCGATTGCCTCCCGGATCATTCGTTCGACTTCTTCCTTCGTTTGCCCTGTCGCCACGCAACCAGGAAGGTCCGGCACATAAGCAGCCAGATTGGTGCCGGCGTCCTCGACTACGATTGCGTATCGCTTCATGATTCCTTCTTCTTCAATTTCCCTTCGAGGACGCGCTTCTCGTGGATTTTGAGAATCTTCCCCTCCAACAACGCTTGCAGAAAGCGCTCGATCTCGATATTGTTCTCATTTTTTCGTTTCTGTGGATAGAAAGTTCGAGGCTTGCCATCGATATAGATGACGAGATGGGTGTAGAGTTGCTTCGCGCGATTTGACTGATTGATTCTGATTTTATGCTCCACCGACGGCTTTAACAGAACATCGAATCTGAGTTTCTCTTCCCCGAAGGTCGCGATATCGTGAGAAGCCACCTCCACATCATACCGCGACTGGACCTTTTCCAGGAGTTGCTTGATTTCCGTGGGATTCTCGCTCTTGTTTGTGAAGAGGACGAAAGACACAGAAGGTTTTGCAGGCTCCTGCGATTGGCTGATGGCATCATCTACAACGAGCGCGAAAGCCACCACAATAGGGTGACAAACGCAACTGAACCATGAACTACCCATTGGACCCTTCCTCCAACTTCTTCGACCTTCGGCCAGCCTGATGAAATCTCACGGCTTTTTCGGCAGCCCCGTCTTCAGATCGTTGAGGATATCATTGATGTCCTTCTTGTCGTCCTTGCCCGGCCCCTTGTCGGGCTGTCCGACGACATCGGTCAACTTGTCGTCCACGCCTGGCTTCACGCCATGAAAGACGACATGGCCCCACAACTGTGGATGGAGCCGCGCCTCGGACGGCGCGTCGGCGACGATCTGCCAGCCGCGATTGGCCCAGTAGAGCCGGCGTACCACTTCCGTCCCGTCTGGCCCACTGACCAGCACGCCCCAATCCATCTTCAGCCGCAATCCTGGTGACAGCTTCAAGCCCAACGCCGCCAGAGGCACCGCTGCTTCGAGGGTGTAGCGACTCC
>JBBSDR010000275.1:0-7450 GCA_038240465.1 Gemmatales bacterium | reverse complement strand
GTCCTCGAAGCGGAGCGCGTGGCGCGATAACGGGGGACGCGCTCCGCTCGAATTATCGCGTCGCGGCTAACCCAATACGTTATTCGTTATAGATGGTCGCGCTCCGCTCCGAGGACTCCGCGTCGCGGCTAACCAAATGCGCCATTCAGAGACTGCCTTCATCGCCGATCGCGATGGTCCGCTGGATCTCGTCCGTGCGGAAGCCGAACGCCATCGGCCGGACCACGCCGGGCAGAGCGACCACGTCGTACAATTCGCTCACCATGCCCTCCAGTCGAACCCAGTGAGCCACATCGCCCGTGCGCAGGTCGATCACATGCAGCCCACAGCGGGCCGGGCTGTCGCGCTCGATCAATTCCTTATCGAGCGCCAGTCCGCCGAATGTCTTGTCGTGGCGCGGCCGCGACAGGCCGACCACCGCGTAATCGCCGACGAACGCCAGGCCGCGCAGATAGCCGGGACAGAACGTCACCGGCTCGAACCGCCCACTCTGTCGGTCGATCTTGCCGAGAAAGCCGGTCCCCGAATTGAGCAGCCATAGCTCGCCCCGGTGCAGGCGCGGCGAATGAGGCATCGACAACCCCTCCGCCACGACCCGGCTGGCCGGCACTTCCAGGACGACGCCGCCGTCGCGCCGGCGGTCGCGCCAGCTATCGACGACATCGCTGGTGCTGACCGCCGTCACATAACGACAATGGCCGTCCTCCAGGGCCAGTCCGTTGAGATGACAGCGGTCCTCCGCCGCCAGCTTGCTCAGAAAGCCCGGACGCCAGAGAGGAGTGAAACTGTAGCGTTGGTTCAGCGTCGCCAGGCAGCCGAAGCCAGTCGCCACGAAGACGAGCCGGCCGCTGGACTCGATGACGATGTCGTGAATGTCGAGGTCGCCGGTCGTGTGGCCGGCCTTGGGGACGTAGAGCCGATCGTGGCCCTGGTAGACCTCGCCGGGCCGAAGGATGTTCTCCAGGCGCCAGAGTTGGAATTGCGAACTCAGCCACAGCGTCTGGCCCTCGCCCCAGAGTCCCATGCAGCGGGTGAAGTTCCGCTCGAAGACCCCCAGTCCTCCGTCTGGCTTGCGGCCGAACAGCAGCAGCTTACCTGTCTGGTAGGTGGTGCAGGCCAGGCTGACGTTTTGCTCGGCCAGCCAGGCGGTGAAGTGGCGCGAACTGGTCACCTCCAGCCAGGGTTCGGCCGGCGTAGTCGCGGTTGGAGGGGAGGCAGGGTCCATGACGGTTGCCTGTCAGAGTCGCAAGGAGAGAAAGGCGATCCTCGCGCGATGGTACTCGCCGGAACGCCAGAGGTAAAGCAAGAAGCGTTTAGCCGCGAGCCTCTGGCGAGCGCGTGCAAAGACCGCGATCGCCAGAGGCTCGCGGCTAAACGAGCAAACGGGAAGTTATTTCGATTCCAGCCCCAGCAGTCGGCGCAAGCGCTGGTTGTCCTCTCTCAGAATCGAAACGAGCGATCGGAGTTGCTGAAGTTCCGCTTCCAGCAGACTCCTCGTCGCCTCGAACATCATCATGTATCGCTGCTGGCGGCGATGCGCCGCCAGTTCGGGACGGTTCAGGTGAAGCACCATGATGTGAAAGCTACCACTCGGCGTCAACGGTTCGAGAAGTCCGGTCTGGTCATCGCACCGAATGTGCTGATCCAGTACCTCCCGGAGCGGATGAAGGATGCGCTGGCCCTGCGCCAGTTCCTCGGCGGTGGGGTAGAACATCCCCTTGTAGAGATTGCAGCGGCTGCAGCAATAGACGAGGTTGTCGTCGCTCTCGTCCCCGCCCGCGGAGAGCGGGTGGAAATGATCGACGGTCAGTTCACCGCCCGCATGCACTTCCGACACGCCGCAATAACCACAGCGCCGCCCGTAACGCTGGCGAACTTGCTCGTGTCGAGGATGGGCCACGGGTGTCAGCCCTCCTCGCCAAGTAGCGCGCGAATGCGCTCGTCAACGGCGGCTTCATGGACCGTGATTTCCTGTTCGAGATTCCGGATACGCCCGAGCAGTTCCGCCCGTTCGGCTTGCATCGCTCCAACGCGGGCGCGAAGCTCACGCAGTTCGGTCAGGTCTGTCCCGCCGATCCGCTCCCCTACCTCCAGTTCGCGCAGGCCCTCCTCGTAGAAGCTTTGCTCTTCCGCTGCCAGAGGTTGACCCTTGGCCGCACGGATATGCAACGGCCACCAGCGCTGATAAGTCGCCGCGTCCATCGTCCCGACTCCTGGCGAGCCGTCGAGGCGTAAGGCGAGCGGCAGGTTCAAACATACCCGGTGGGACAGGCGTCTCGCCTGTCCGGACAGGCGAGACGCCTGTCCCACCGGGTATTTCACCTCTTGCCGGTCGCCTAAGCCCGATGTGCAGCCAAGCACGTCGGGCTTACGCCTCGACCCTCGCCTTCGAGATGTCTCACTCCGGATACAGCGCCGTCGAGAGATAGCGTTCGCCGAGGTCCGGCAGGATCACGACGATCAGCTTGCCGGCGTTCTCCTCACGCCTGGCAACCAGCACCGCGGCATGAGCGGCCGCACCGCAACTGATGCCGCACAGCATGCCCTCTTCCTTCGCCAGACGCCGGGCCATCTCGAAGGACTCGTCATTCGTCACCTGCACCACCTCGTCGATGACCTTCAGGTTCAGAATGTCGGGAATGAAGCCGGCGCCAAGGCCCTGAATCTTGTGCGGTCCCGGCTTCAACTGGTCCTTTGGAATGCCCTGGACCATGTGCTGCGTCAGGACCGGACTGTGCGTCGGCTCGACCGCGATGGCCTTGTACGACGGCTTGCGCGGCTTGATCACCTCGCTGACGCCGGTGATGGTGCCGCCGGTGCCGACGCCCGAGATGAGAATGTCGATCATTCCGGCGGTGTCGCGCCAGATCTCCTCGGCTGTCGTGCGGCGATGCACCTCGGGATTGGCTGGGTTCTTGAACTGCTGCGGGATGAATGCCTTCGGCTCGCCGCCATGTTCCGCCAGCAGTTCGTCCGCCCGTTTGATCGCGCCCGTCATGCCCTTTTCCGCCGGCGTCAGCACGACCGTCGCGCCGAACGCCTTCAGAAGCCGGCGGCGCTCCAGCGACATGCTCTCCGGCATCGTCACCATCAGCTTGTAGCCGCGCGCCGCGCAGACGAACGCCAGGCCGATGCCGGTGTTGCCGCTGGTCGCCTCGATGATGACTGTGTCCTTCTTGATCTTGCCCGCCTTCTCGCCGGCCGTGATCATCGACTCGCCGATGCGGTCCTTGACCGACCAGAGCGGATTGAAGTTCTCGAGCTTGCCGACGACCGTCGCCTTACAGCCCTCCGTCACCCGCCGCAGTTTCACGAGGGGCGTGGCGCCGACGGCCTGAGTGATGTCGTCGTAGATGCGACCGCGAAAGTTTTGCTCTGCCATGAGACTTCTCCTTGTTGGAATGACCAAATCCCAATGACCAATGACCAATGACCAATGACCAATAACCATTGGTCATGCAGTGAATGTCTCCGAACATGTCACAGATCAAGAGTATCCGAATGTCTGAGATTGGTCATTGGTCATTGGTCATTGGTCATTGGGATTTGGTCAGATCCCCTCGCCGCCCATGAATACCAGTTCGACGTCGAGAGGCAAACGATGATTCTCCTCCGCAAACGCATTCATGTCGTAGAACAGGGCGTCGAGATCGCCGGTTTGGTCCTGACTGCGGCGAGCCGTCTCGACGCGCACCCGCACCGGCCGGCTGAAATGAATGTGGTAGCCGCCACAGAGCGGATCGTGCTCCAGCGGCTGCACCCGACCGCTGCGCGAGACCGCCCGCGACAGCAGTTCGTACCGGCCCGGCTGCGCTACCTCCCACAGATACTCCCACAACGTCCACGAATAGGCGGCCTGCGGGCCGACCAGTGCCGCGTCGCCCCAGGTGCGTCCGCCATCCGTGCTGACCTCGACGCGAGCCACTGGGTCATCACTCGCCCACGCCAGGCCGCAGATGCGGTTGAGGCCCACTCCCAGCACGCTGTCGGCACGCGGTCGCAGCACCTCGGACTTCACCGCCATCGGGCCGATAATTACTGTCTCTATTCCCGAAGCGCCCGGACGGCGAATCGTGTACTTGACGGTCTGAAAATATCCCTTGAAGGGCCGATCGACGATCTCGATCCGGCTGAGCCACTTGACCGACGCCACGCCGTACCAGCCCGGAACGAACAGCCGCAAGGGATAGCCGTGCCGCGGTTCCAGTACCTCGCCATTCATGCGATAGACGAGCAGCGTATCGGGCGACAGGGCTTTTTCGAGAGGCAGACTGCGCGCGAAGTGCATGTCTTCAGGATGGTCCGACTCGCTGCCGTGGTCCGCTCCCTCGAACAGTACTTCCAGCGCCTCGGGCCGGATGCCGGACTCCTGCAACACCAGCCGCAACGGCACTCCCGTCCACTCCGCATGGCCCACCGCGCCCGCGCCCCACTGGACGCCATGAACGTGCGGGCTGAGGAAGGAGCGGCCGTTGCCGGCACATTCGACCGTGGCGAAGACGGTCTTCTCCGGCAACTCGGTGAGTTCGTCCAGGGTCCAGCGGCGCGGCTTGCCGATGCAGCCCTCGACCGACAGCCGCCAGGTGGCGACGTCCAGTTCGGGAATCGGGAAGTGATTGCGGACGAAGAAGAGGCGCGTCGGCGTCACCCAGCCGCGCACGCTCTCCAGGGGCGTCTCGCTGTTCTCCGGTGTCGCCGTGACGACCTTGCGTTGCTCAGGCATTGGGGTTCCTCAAATACCGGCTGAGTCGCAAAACTCGATCGCCATCGGCTCCAGGCCGCGATTCGCCGACGACAGATCATACGTCCCCATGAAGACCAGCGGCGGCGAATAGACGTGCAGCGTCACGAGATCGGCGTTGCCCGCTTGCAGGTTCGACACCTGATGCACGTCGCTGTCCTCGCCACCGATGACAGCGCCAGGCTCGAAGTCGTGGGACAGCGTCGCCCTGATGTGGCCATTGGGCGCGAAGTCGAACAGCGTCTCGGTCAGCGTGCCGCGCAGGACGCGCACCCCACAACTGGATCCCTTGTGATCGTGAATCGGCGAACGCTGGCCGTTGCGCCAGCACATCACCCAGGCCTGATACCAGTCGCTGCCCCGAAGAGGAACACGCGGGTAAGTGCGCGGCGAGAACCGCAGCAGATCGGCGAAGTCATCGCAGACGATGGGACAGCGTTCGAGGTGCGCTTTCAGTTGGGGCAGAGGCGCGCGGCTTTCGAGGGCGTCGAGAAAAGCGAACAGCTCGCACAGTGCCGGCGACATGGCGAAAGACCCGGGCGAGAAAGACCGGTGGCGTTACTCCTACAGGGTAACAGATTGGTGTTGTGAGACAAGTGAACCGTCACTGCCTCCTCGTTCCCACGCTCTGCCTCCCCTTCCTCGTTCCCACGCTCTGTCTCCCGTCCTCGTTCCCACGCTCTGCGTGGGAACGTGTTCTTCGACGCTCCGCTTCTGAGGTGCAAACGTGACACGAGGACGTGCTCAGCCGCGCTTGCGCGACGCAGAGCGTCGAAGAGGCCGTTCCCACGCAGAGCGTGGGAACGAGGAGGGGAGGAAGCGTCCTCTCTTTTCCTGCGGCGCTTCGGGCTGGCAGTGAGAATGGCTCGCATGGTAGGATAACGGTGACATCGAGACTTCCCAGGGATTGGGCACGCTCGCTGGACTCCCGGCCAGGTCCGGCTCCTCCGCATGGACGCGGAAGTGCCGCCGTACATATCCTTGCGCAGTCTCCTGGCCGTGAACGCTCGCTGGAGACGTCGATCCATGTCGTCGCGCATACACTTTTTCACCGCGTTCGGACTCGTGGCCTTCGCGCTTCCCGCCGTGGCGGCCGAGGATGCGGATGCCGTCACCCGTCAAGAAGACGAACGGCTGATCCGCGAGTCCAAAATGACTCCCGACTCGGCGAACCTGCTCGCCTACTTCCGTAAACGCACCCTCGGCGACCAGGACCGTAAGGGCCTCCAGGAACTCATCGTTCAACTCGGCAGCCGGCGTTTTCCCCTGCGCGAAAAGGCGTCGCGCCAACTCGAGGAATGGGGGACGTCCGCCCTCAACTACTTGACCGCCGCTCGCCTCAACCCCGACATCGAGATCGCCCGCCGGGCCGAACGCTGCATCGAGTCCATCCAGCGCGGCCCCGGCCCAGCGCTGCCATGCGCCGCCGCCCGCCAATTAGCCCGACAAGCGTCTTCCGACGCCGTCAGCGTCCTGCTCGACTATTTGCCGTTCGCCGAGGAAGAACAGATTCAGGAAGAAGTGCTGGCCTCCCTCGCCATCCTGTGCAAGGACAGCAGCCGGCTGGAACCGCTCCAGCCCGCGCTGCGCGACCCCGCTCCACTCAAGCGCGGCGCGGCCGGCTACCTCCTGGGCCGGGCCGAGGACGTCAAGCAGCGCGAGGGTGTGCGGCCTCTCCTCCTGGATCGCGACTCCTCCGTCCGGCTGCGTGCCTCTCAGGGACTGCTCGCGGGCAAGGAAAAGCTGGCTGTTCCGGTGCTGATCGACCTGCTCGCCAGCCCGGCCAACGAGATCACCTGGCAGGCCGAGGACTTGCTCCTGCGCATCGCGGGAGAGTCCGCCAACCTGCCCACGCTTGACTCGACGAAAGAGGGAGCGCGGCGCGAATATCGCGATCGCTGGGCGAAGTGGTGGAGCGACAACGCCGGCAAGATCGACCTGGCCCGCATCGACAGCGATCCGCCCCAGCGCGGCTGGACCGTCGTCGCCCAGATGAGTACCAGCAAGGTCTACGAGATCGATCGCCAGGGCAAGGTTCGCTGGAACATCGAGGGTCTGTCCGGTCCGATCGACGCCCAGGTCCTCGCGGGAGATCGCGTCCTGATCGCGGAACATCATGGCAGCCGAATCACCGAGCGCAACCTGCAAGGGGCGATCCTGTGGGAGAAACGCCTCGACGATCGGCCGGTGCAGGCCCAGCGGCTGCCGGGAGGCAACACCTTCATCTGCACCTATTCCGCCATGATGGAAGTGAAGCGCGACGGCACCCAGGTGTACTGTCATCGTCCGGAGGGGACGGCCGGGCAGATCTATGGCGGACAGAAACTGCGCAATGGCCGAATCGTCTGCATCACCCTTGATGGCCGCATCCTCGAAATCGAGAGCAGCACCGGCAAGGTGCTGAAGTCGGTCGCCAGCGGCCTGAGCGGTTGTTACAGTGTTCAGGCTTTGCCGCGAGGCAATTTCCTCGTCTCCAGCTATAACGAGGGGAAGGTCCACGAGATCGATGCCGTCGGCAAGGTGGTCTGGAAATACGAGCTGGCCAGCGCCTACCACGCCGAACGTCTGCCGAACGGCAACACGCTGGTTTCGAGCCACGGCGGTTCCCGCGTCGTCGAGATCGATCGAACGGGCAAGGTCCTCAACGATCACGCGACGAACTCGAACAACGTCTGGCGCGTTCATCGACGATGAGTTGTGATTTGCCGC
>JBBSDR010000274.1:0-7451 GCA_038240465.1 Gemmatales bacterium | reverse complement strand
GGTGCCAGCCAGGCCAGCCGCCACGCCGATAGCTGCCGCGAGCAGCAGCATCACACTCAGCCGGTCTGTCCACAGCCGCGCCGTCGCGCCCGGCAGGATCACCAGCGCGGCCATCAGTACGGCCCCGACGGCAGGCAGGCCAATCATCACGACGACGGCCAGCATGCCCATCAGGAGCAGATCGAGCGCGGCAGCCGGCCAGCCCTGCACGCGCGCGAAACCGGCATCGAAGCAGATGAGTTTCAGCGGATTGTACAGCGCGAGGATAATCAGCAGACAGGCCAGGGCCGAGCCGGCGATCAGGTAGACGTCCTGGGCAATCATGCCGGACGTCTCACCGAGGATGAACGATTGCAAGCCCGCCTGGCCGCCAATCTTGCTGTTCTGGATGATTCGGCTCAGCGCCAGTCCGCCGCCGAAAAAGACGCTCAGCACGATGCCGACACAGGCATCCTCCTTCAGCCGCGTCCAGCGCCTCAGCGACGACATCACCACCACGCCGAGCAGACCGCTCAGGAACGCTCCCAGCAGCAGGATCGGCAGACGCCGTTCGCCCGTGACCAGGAAGGCGAGACAGACGCCGGGCAGGGCGGCATGCGACAGGGCGTCTCCGGTCAATGCTCGTCTTCGCAGGACGGCGAACGTCCCCACCAGGCCGGAGCTGGCGCCGAGGATGCTGACGCCGATCAACACGATGAGCGTGTTGTAGTCGATCACGGCGTCCACTCCTGCGTCTGCATCGCCTCGCCGACGGTTTCCAGGAGCGAGAGCCGGCCGCCATAGGTCTTGCGCAGGTTTTCCGAGGTGAACACTTTCGCCGTCGGGCCGCTGGCCACCAGACGCATGTTGAGCAGCACGACGTGATCGAAATAGCGCGGCACCGTCCGCAGATCGTGATGCACGACGACGACCGTCTTGCCCTGGTTGCGCAGCTCCTGCAACAGCGCGAAGATCGCCCGCTCCGTCGCCGCATCGACGCCGGCCATCGGCTCGTCCATGAAGTAGACATCGGCCTTCTGAGCGAGCGCGCGGGCCAGGAACGTCCGCTGCTGCTGTCCGCCCGAGAGCTGGCCGATCTGTTGATGGGCGAAGGAGTCCATGCCGACCTTGTGCAAACACTCGTGCGCCAGTTTGCGCTCGACCGCTCCCGGACGGCGAAACCAGCCGAGCCGCCCATAGGTCCCCATCAGGACGACGTCGAGAACGTTGACGGGAAAGTCCCAATCGACGCTCTCGCGCTGAGGAACGTAGCCGATCCGGCCGCGGACCGCGTCGAGCGGCTGGCCGAACAGACGCACGGAGCCGCTGGCGAGCGGCACCAGGCTGAGAATGGCCTTGAGAAGAGTGCTTTTGCCGGCGCCGTTGGGGCCAACGATGGCAACGAGACGTGGCTCATCCAGCGTCAGATCGACGTCCCACAGGACGGGTCGGCGGTGATAGGCGACGGTGACGTCATGCACATCGAGGAGCGGCGTCATCGCAGGGCCTCGACGATGGTTTTGACGTTGTGTCGCATCGTGCCTTCGAGTGTGCCGGTGAGGCTGTCGAGTTTGCCGAGCGAATCGGAATAGAGTGTGCCGCCGATGACGATCTTGTGGCCGGCCTGCTCGCAGCCTTCCTTCAAGGCCTCCACGTTCTTCGGCGAGACGCTTGTCTCGACGAAGATGGCCTTGATCTTGCGCTCGGTGAGGAAAGAGACAAGGTCGCGCACCTCCTTGACTCCCGCCTTGCTCTCGGTGCTGATGCCCTGGACGGCCTTCACCTCGATGTCGTAGGCCCGGCCAAAATACTCGAACGCATCGTGAGCCGTCACGAGAACGCGGCGCTCTTTCGGGATGGTCGCCAACTCGATCTTGATTTCCTGATGCACGGCAAGCAGCTTATCCTTGTACTTCTTGGCGTTGGCCTTGTAGTCGGCAGCGTGTGCGGGATCGTACTTGGTCAGAGCGTCGGCCGCGACGTCGGCCGTGTTCGCCCACAGTTCGAGGTCAAACCACACATGCGGGTCCGCCTTGCCCTTGTCGTCCTTCCGCTGTCTCGGCAGATCATCCGCCAGGGCGTGGACCGGCTTCTTGCTCGCCAGGTCCTCCAGCAGTTCGGTGAGCTTCCCTTCGAGGTGCAGTCCGGAGTAGAAGACGACCTTCGCTCCGCGCAGGGCTTTGGCGTCTGCGGGAGTTGGATCGTAAGTGTGCGGATCGACATCGGCGTCCATCAGAACAGCGATCTTCTGATGCCCACCCGAGACCTGGCGCACCACATCCGCAACGATCGTTGTCGTGCAGAGGATGTCGGGTGGCGTGTCGCCGCTGCCGCTGCAACCCGAAAGACACAGGGCCAGAAGTGGAAGTCCAATCAGAAGATGTTTCATAAGTATCTTCGCGCCTTCGGACCGACGGCGAAATAACTTCCCTCTTTCTTGCCGCTTGCGGCTTAGCGGAGGCGAAGACCGCTAAGCCGCAAGCAGTTAGTTCGCCGTCGGTCCTTAGTAAAAGGCGAGTTCGATATTTAGGCGAGACTAAGCCTGGGTATTACTCTAGACGTAATTTGAAAGAAAGTCAAGGAGAAGGGACAGACCATGAGCGCGAGGCCACGGTTGGCGGTGTTCCTCTCGGGCAGTGGGACGACGTTGCAGAACCTGCTCGACCGGATCGCGGATGGCCGGTTGCCGGCGACGGTGGTGCAGGTGATGTCGAGCAAGGCGGAGGCGTATGGGCTGGAACGGGCGCGGACGGCGGGCGTCCCGGCGGGGTTCGTCGAGCGGAAGGCGTGCGCCTCGCGCGAGGAGTTCAGCGCGAAGCTGTTTGGGCCATGCCGCCAGACGAAAGCGGACATCGTCTGCCTGGCCGGGTTTTTACAGTTGGTGCAGATTCCGGAGGACTTCGCGGGACGAGTGCTGAACATCCATCCCGCGTTGATCCCGGCCTTTTGCGGCAAGGGCTATCATGGCCGGCACGTTCACGAGGCAGTGCTGGCGGCGGGCGTGAAGCTGACCGGATGTACGGTCCACTTCGCGGACAACGAGTACGACAACGGGCCAATCATTGTCCAGCGGGCGTGCGCCGTGTGTGAGGACGACACCCCGGAGACATTGGCCGCCAGGGTGTTCGCGGAAGAGTGCGAGGCCTATCCGGAGGCAATCCACTTACTCGGACAGGGGCGATTGCGGATCGAGGGCAGGCGCGTTCGCATCCTGCCGGTAAATCCGCAGGGAGTCACGAGGGAGTGATGCGGGGGTCCTGCCGATTGCCATCGTCCTTATCGCGGCTGTTCCAGCGCCGCAGCAGTTCTGGGTGTTCCCGCTCCGCCGGAAGAGGAGCATTAACCGCGTCGCGGAACGCCGCACAAACGTTGGTAAGTTTGATTTCGGCCTCAGTAATCTCGCCAGCCTGGATCGCTGAAGTGCTGATCAAGGCCGCCGCGATTAACCAGGTGAAGCCGATAGCCACGGGAATCGCCCACTGCATGGTCAGCAGAGTGTCGTCCTTGACTTTTGGGGACAATGCATCGATCGAAACGGGGACCGCGATGCAGAGGATCACTCCGCCGAACAGGGTCAGAAGCACCGTCCAGGAACGCCAACTCCAGTGGTTTTTGTGGCGCTCGCACAGCGGCACCTCGACGGTCATGCGTTTGGTCGCGATCATTGTGGCAATCAGCCACGGCAGCAGGCCGACTAAAAGGAGGAACAGGACCCAGGAGGGAGCCCAGGAGAACTTCTTGCGGACTGTTGTCTCGGCGGGGTCGCCGCACTTCGCGCAGACGAGCGGCAAGTGGCCGCCCTTGGCCTCGCTGCGGTGAATGTGTACGGATGCCATGGCTCGGATGGTCCTCAGGTGATTGTTTGTTTTCGCTGCACGTCGTCAGATTCAGGAAGGTTTCGCCGTAACTGCGTCGATCGCGAACTGGATCGCATCGCGCACACGTTGGACCTTGTCCTTCGCCGCCGCCTGGAGCAGCGGCAGGGCGTCTTTCGCGATCGGACCCAGAGCGGCCAGGGCGAGCGCGGTCTGAAGGCGCACCTCCTCGTTTGTGTCCTTGAGCAGCGCCGCGAGATCGACGACGGCTCCAGCGGAGGCGTCTCCCAACTTGCCAAGCACACTCGCGGTGTTGAGACGCACATCGGCCGACTTGTCCTTCAGGGCGATCTTGAGAGCGGGGACGGCGGCCTTGCCGAGTAGCCTCAGAGCAAGGACCACCTCGATACGGACTTCTTCGTCCTTGTCCTCAAGGGCCTTGGCGAGCGGTTCGAGGGCGCCGAGTTGGGCGAGAGTCTGAGCGGCGTGTCCGCGAACGGTATCGTTCTTGTCCCTGAGCGCCTCGGCGAGCGCGGGCAGCGCCGGTTTGGCGACCTCCGCTCCGAGTCGCGCCAGGGCCGCGGCGGCATGGGGGCCGGCCTCGCTGTCCTTGAGAGCAGCGGCGAGAGCGAGGACGGCCGGCTTGGCGTCATCGCCCATGCGGCCGAGCGCGTCGGCGGCAACACAGCGGACCTCGTCGTCCTTGTCCTTGAGGGCGTTGATGAGAGCGGGGATGGCGGCCTTCGCATCACGGCCCATCGTCTTGAAGGTGAAGGCGGCATAGGAGCGGACCTTGGCGTCCTTGTCCTTGCCAAGCACGTCGATGAGAGCGGGGATGGCATCGACGGCATGAGTAGCGAGGACGGAGAGCGTCCGGGCCGCCTCACGGCGCACCTCATCGCTGCCGTCTTTCATCAGCTTGGTGATGGCCGGCAGGGCGGGCTTGATGTCGGCGCCGAAGCGGGCCAACTCCTGTAGCGACTCGATCCGGGCCTTGTCGTCCTTGGCAGCGTCGAGGTTTTTGACGTGGCGTTCGACGTCTTTCTTCGTCGCGTCGTCTGCAACTCCGAACGGAGACAGCAGGACCAGACAGATACAGGCGAAGTTCATGGATCAGTTTCCTTGGAGAGGCGAACAGGGTGTTTCCGTCTTGGCCCCAGTTTGCTGCACGGCCTGAGCGGATGGGAGTATTGTCACCTCGTCATCCTCTCGACGCAATGGGTTCGTGTGTTCCGTGGTGATTCTCTTCTCTCTTCTTCACTTCTGACTGCTCTTTCTTTTTTTCTGCCCTTCTCGCCATAATCTCCGCACGAACAGTGGCGCCTTTCGATTCAGGATGGGACCCGGAGGGGTCCCGTCAATGCACCCCTTGCGAGGATTAACCGTGATGCGAACCTGGGCCAGGATGCCCCTCGTCCTCTTTGTTCTGCTGCTCGCGGTCGCCTGCTTCCGTCTGCCGGTCCCACCGCGGGCCGAGGCGGCGCCCATGCCGGCCGGCGCTCCGGCGCAAGGCACGGTCTACGTCGCGCGCAACCTGTCGCCGGAAAACCTCGCCATCCTGGCCGCCGCTCTCGGACGCGAGCCGTCGGCCGTTCTGCTGATCGACACGCCCACGGCCGCCAGCGCCAACAAGACCTTCCTCGCGGCCCTGAAGCCGACGCGCGTCGTCCCCCTTGGCGATTACAGCGAGGAGATCGAGAAACTGGAGGAACGCCTCGGCTGCCGGCCGGAAACGCCGCACAACTGGACGCGAAGTGTGCCGGTTTCGCTGTGGAAGGAGTTCTATCACAAGCCCGAGACTGTCGTTGTCTGTCCGGCCAGGCCGCGCGGCCTGCTGCTGCAAGCGGCCTGTCTGGCCGGTACCATCGGAGCGCCGCGCTATGTGAGCCAGGGCAACACGACCGATGCCGCGGAGTTGCAATTCCTCCTCGATCAGTGGAAGACGCTCCACGTCTACTCGGCCGGCCCCGAGGAGTCGCTGCCCTGCAAGACCGAGGTGCGCGTGACCCATCTGAAGTGCGAGCAGGACGTGGCAGCCCTACAGCATCGCCACCTCGCGGCCAAAAGGACCATCCGCACGCTCGTCGTCGTCAATCCGTTTGACGGCAAGGATGACAAGGCGGGCATGTCGGGGCTGGCGTCATGGCTGACCCTGAAACGCAACGCCGCCCTGGTGCTGACGAACAAGGACGGGACGAACGTCGATGAGGTGGTGGGCGAGGCAGTCAAGACGAAGGCCCTGCGCCAGGCCGACACGGTCATCCTGGCCGCGGACCTCGAAGCGATTCCGGTCGTCAAGCGGAAGAACCCGATTCCCGCCGACAAGGACGAGTTCATCGAGATGGAGCCATTGACGCCGTTGGGATCGGAGCCATTCAGTTTCAGCGTCGGCCGGCTGTTCCACCAGGACCAGGGCGTCGTCCCCCTGATGATGCAGAATCAGTTGCTGATGGCCCGCGCGACGAAGAAGGCGAGCGCCTTGATCGTCAGCAACGTCGATGGCAGCCTGCCGTTGCTGGAGACAATCTCGCGCCAGACGGTGCGTGAGATGACCAACGCCGGCTATCAGACGACAGCCCTCTACGGCAAGAAGCTGACGGCCGAGGAAGTGCGCCGCGAGATGCCGAAGCACAACATCTTTCTGTGGGAAGGCCATCACAACACAATCATTCGCGAGTGGAAGTTCCCCGAGTGGACGGAGCCATCGCCTGCGCTGGTGTTCTTGCAGAGTTGTCTGGCCCTACGCGAATCAAAGGTCGAAGGACTATTCCGGCGCGGGGCTGTGGGCGTGATTGGTTCCTCGACGCGGACCTACTCTGCCTCCGGCGGCGCGACCTCCCTCGCCTTCTTCGACGGCCTGTTGTACGAGGACCAATCTACCGGCGCGGCGCTGCGTCAGGCGAAGAACTTCCTGCAAGCGTATGTCTTGCTGAAGGACAGCCGGCTCGGCGACGACGCCAAGCGCACGGGAGCGAACCAGCGTTCGGCGTGGGCGTTCACGCTCTGGGGCGATCCGACGGTGAAGATGCCGCACGGCGAGGCGAGCGAGAAGAAGGTGCCGCCCGTGACGCACAGCGTCAAGAGCAACGTCATCACAGTGCAGTTGCCGGCGACGAAGCTCGACCCGGTGCGTTCGGAAAAATATCACGCGGAGGCGTATGCCAACGCCCGGCTGGCGGGTTTGCTCGGCAAGAAGGAGAAGGGCGAGGACGGCAAGGGGCTGTTGCCGATGGTGTTCGTTGAGGTAGCGTTGCCGAAAGCGCCGGAGGGCAAGGTGCCGCATTTGACGAGCAAGTTGCCGTCGAAGAGCTGGGTGTTCAACTGGGATGGCCGGCGGAAGGTCGGCTACCTGCTGGCGGTGCCGCGCGAGAAGGACAAGGACGAGTTGCGGTTCGTGTTCACCTGGGAGGACGCCGGGCAAAAAGCGACAGCGGCGAAGATGAGCAAGGCGGGGCGCGAGTAGCGGATTCCTGGATCCTGCCTGGAAAACGTGTTATTCTGAGCGTGAGATGAGGGGCCACAAGAGGTTGAAGCTCGACCTCACCTGCAAAGGGACGCGATTCCAGACAGATAGGCCACCGTTTTGACTGCTGAGTTCAGGACACGATGAAACAACACTGGATTGAGTATACTGAGCAATGGGTCCCCAGCCCGATG
>JBBSDR010000273.1:0-7457 GCA_038240465.1 Gemmatales bacterium | reverse complement strand
CCAGCCCCGGGGGCGCCTGGCGCCACCGCCCCCCCGCCAAACAACCGCCCCACGTGCGGGGCGGTGGGGGTTGCCCGCCCCCCCCACACCGCCCCCCACCCCCCCAGCCCCCAACCCGTTATTTCGCCGTCGGCCCTTAGCGGGCCGTCCGCCAAGCCGCAAGCGGCGAGACAGTCAACCTACCGGACACGGCTCCACCTTCCAGATGTGAGCGGCGTACTCCTGGATGGTGCGATCGCTGCTGAACTTGCCCGAGCAGGCCAGGTTGACGATCGCCTTGCGCGCCCAGGCATCGGGGTCCGTGTACAACTGACCGACGCGCTCCTGGGTCTGCACATAGGACGTCAGGTCGGCGAGGTGCATGTAGTGATCGCCCTCCGCCAGCAGGCGATCGACGATCGGCTGGAAGATGCCCTGTTCCTGCATGCTGAAGTGGTTGTCGCGGATCAGGTCGAGCGCGGCGCGCGTCTCCGGCTCGTTGTGATAGTGCCACCACGGGTTGTACCAGCCACTGCTGTTCGCCACCTGCTCCGCCGTCAGACCGAACAGGAAGAAGTTCTCCTCGCCCGCCTCCTCAGCCATCTCGATCGTGGCCCCATCGCGCGTGCCGATCGTCAAGGCGCCGTTCATCATGAACTTCATGTTGCCGGTCCCCGACGCCTCGTAGCCGGCCGTCGAAATCTGCTCCGACACATCCGATGCTGGAATCAACCGTTCGGCGAGGCTGACGCAGTAGTCCGGCAAGAATAGCACCCGCAGTTTGCCCCGGAGCCGCGGATCGGCGTCGATGGTCAGCGAAACGTTGTTGATCAGCTTGATGATGAGCTTGGCGAATACATAGGCCGGCGCTGCCTTGCCGCCGAAGAAGAAGGTGCGCGGCGGGATCGCGAGGTTCGGATTTTGACGCAGACGGTTGTAGAGGACGATCGCGCCCAGGACGTTGAGCAGCTGCCGTTTGTATTCGTGAATCCGCTTGATCTGGCTGTCGAAGATCGAGTCGGGATCGACGACCTTGTTATGGACCGTCTTGAGCCAGTGGCAGAATCGCGTCTTCGCGTCCCTCTTGGCCTTGCGGAAGCCCTCGCGGAAGCCGGCGTCCTCCGTCAGGGGCAGCAGCTTGCGAAGCTGCATCATGTCGGTGACCCAGTCCTCGCCGACAGCGCTGGTGATCAGCTTCGACAACCCGGGATTGCACATCAGCAGCCAGCGGCGCGGCGTCACGCCGTTGGTTTTGTTGTTGAACCGCTCCGGGAACATGCCGGCGAAGTCCGGCACGACGGCCTGCCTCAGCAGATCGGAGTGGATCTGGGCGACGCCGTTGGTCGAGTGCGTGCCGACGATGGCAAGGTTGGCCATGCGCACCTTTCGCGTCTCGCCCTCCTCGATCAGGCTCATTCGGCAAACGCGATCCTCCTCGCCGGGATAGCGCTGACGCACCTGGTCGAGGAAACGGCGATTGATCTCATAGACGATTTGCAGATGGCGCGGCAGCAGCACCTCGAAGAGTTGAACCGGCCACTTCTCCAGCGCCTCGGGCAGCAGGGTGTGATTGGTGTAGCTCAGCGTGCGGACCGTAAGGTCCCATGCGTCATCCCAATCGAGGTAGGCCTGGTCGAGCAGAATGCGCATCAGCTCGGCGACGGCCATGGCGGGATGGGTGTCATTGAGCTGGATGGCCACCTTGTCGGGGAGGGCGTGCCAGTCGGGGTTGCCGCACTTGCGGAAACGGCCGACGATGTCGTTGAGCGAACAGACGACGAGGAAATACTCCTGCAAGAAGCGCAGGGTCCGCCCGGCCATGGTCGAGTCGTTGGGATAGAGGACGCGGGTCAGCGATTCGGCGGCGACCGAGTTGAGGACGGAGCCGACATAGTCGCCGGCGTTGAAGTCGGCGAAGTCGAAGTTGTCCGGCGCCGCGGCGGACCAGAGGCGCAGCGTGTTGACCACCTTGCCGCCATAGCCGACGACGGGCCGATCGTAGGCGAGACCGAGGAGATGCGACGGTTTGCCGGGAACGAGCCGGAGCCGGCCGCCCTCCATCAGGACACTGGCCCCGAGGTGGACCTGAATCGTCTTGCCGGTTCGCGGCACCTCCCACGGATCCGGCCGCCGCAGCCAGTTGTCGGGCTGTTCGACCTGGAAGCCGTTCTTGATGTTCTGCTTGAAGATGCCGTACTGATAGCGCAGGCCATAGCCCATGGCCGAGAGACCGAGCGTGGCCATGGAGTCGATGAAGCAGGCGGCGAGGCGTCCCAGGCCGCCATTGCCCAGGCCGGCGTCGGGTTCGAGGTCGGCGAGTTGATGCCAGTCGATCCCGTCGCGTGCCAGGGCCTTCTGCACCACGGGCTCGGCCATCAGGTTGGTGATGTTATTCGACAGCGTGCGGCCGATGAGGAACTCCATCGACAGGTAGTAGACGCGCTTGGGGTTCTCGCGCTCGCGAACCTGGCGAGTGCGGACCCAGCGATGAGCGAGCAGATCGCGAACGAACTTGCAGATACCCTCGAATCGCTGCCGGGAACGCGCCAGGTCCGGATCGACGAGGTGGTCGAAAAGGACGTAGCGTTCCGACCAGCCCTGTTCCTTGCTGCTGAGGTCCAGCCGTTCGAGCCGGCGCTCCATCGTGGCTTCCGTCGTTCGTCCGTCGCTGCTCATCTCGATGCTCCCGTCAAGGTTGAAGTGTCATCGCCGCTCGCGGCTTAGCGGGTGAATCCGCTAAGCCGCAAGCGGCAAGAGGTCAACAGTCCGCCGCCGTATCTGCTTTGTGAGTCCCCGCGCCCGTGCCGCCCCAGCGCCAGTCGCGGATGGCCGATACGTCGTCGCCGTGTTCGCTGACGTAACGCCTGCGATCGATCAGCTTGAGAGTGAGCGGCTCCTTGAGGAGCGGATTGTCGAAGAGGTAGATCTGGCCAACGGAAAGATAGTTGGCCGCTCTCCAGTAAGCGTCCACCTTGCGCAGCAAGTCCGGTGAAAGCGGAGAACCCATGTCGCCTGTCCTCGATTGAAGTCCCGGGTAATTGTCCCGGTATTCTTAGCGACAGGAGGAGTGTCCGCAACAGTTTACTTGAGAAGACGAGCGGAATCCGGTGAAGAATTGATGGAGAATGAGGACTGCGGGGCGCGATTGCAACGCACCCCGCGGTTCTCATTCTCCTCGCGCGGAGACACGACTGCGGCCATCAGTTGACGACAACGCGAGCGGCGATGGCTCCCTGGTTGTGACTGAAGGGAGGGCCTGGGGGGGTGAAGGAATACATCGTCACCGTGTAGGAATGGCCGCCGATGAAGGCCGTCTGCGACACCTGGCCCGTGTAGGTATTCGAGATGTTCGCGCTGTTCGCGGAGGCAAAACCGTCGAAATACCCGGTGAACGCGAACGTATGCTGCTGTCCCGAATCGACATCGGTCACGCGAACCTGCAGCGTCCAGGGCGCATGCTGGAAGGAGTCAGGGAACCCATCCGGAGCGGAACTGAGGACGTTGATATTCGCGGCGGTGATAAACGACGAGCCGAGGGCGTTCCGCTGCGGTTCGTCGCTCAGCGTGATGTGTGTGCTGGGGTCGTCGGAGGAGGGGATGGAGAGAGCGCCCGGCGTCCAGTCGTACTTCCAGCTCGCAGGCGCGGCCGCCGCGATGGTCACTTCGAGGGGATCCGAGAGGATACCGACATTGCCGGCGAGGTCGGTCGCCGTGACCGTAATCTCGTGTGGTCCTGGAGCTAGCGGCGGTGGGACGAAGGTCCAGTTGCCGTTCAGGTCGGCCTGCGCCGTGCCGAGACTGGAGCCGCCGTCGAGGACCGTGACGGTATTGAAAGCTTCCGCCAGGCCGGAAATGACCGGCTGAGGTCCACTCGCGTCATACGTCGGCGCTGGCGGGGCGTCCGGCGCCGTGGCATCCACCGCGAACAGGAAGAGGTTCGACGGATGATCGTAGTCCGGCGAGGTGGCGAGGAAGGAGTGCATTTGCTCGGCCAGTGGAGTTGCCGGCGTGTAGCTCCAGTGTCCCTGTGAGTCTGCCGTCACCGTGTCTTGCAGCAAGTCGTTGTCGTAGACGGGTACTGCGGCGCCGGGCATGGCCAACCCCGTGATGGTCGGCGTGGTCACTTTGGTGTAGCCGTCCCCATTGCCACTGTCGCTGCCCGGGGCGAACCCCAAGACGGTGGCGACAGGAGCATTGGAGTCGATATTCACCTGGATCGGATCGGACGTGCTGGTGTTGCCGGCCGCGTCGGAGGCCGAACTGCGGATGCTGTGCGATCCCTCGTCGAGCGTGGCGGTCGAGAGCGACCAGTTCCCTTCAGAGTCCGCCAGGACACTCGTATCGCTCGCCACATCATCGACGAGCAGGGTCACGGTGCTGCCTGCCTCAGCCTGGCCCGTGAAGTTTGGAGCGGTCACGCTCGTCTGGCCATCGCCGGGAACGCCGCTGTCGTCCAACGGATCCAGGATCGGTGACGATACGTCCGGTGCCGACGTGTCGATGGTCACGATCAGTTCGTCAGAGGCAGGACTGGTGTTGTTGGCGGCATCCGTCGCCCTGGCGGTCAGATGATGCTCGCCCACCAGATCGCTGGCCGGCGTGTAGGTCCAGTTGCCGTTGGCATCCATCGTGGCCTGGCCCAGAGGCGTGGGGCCGTCGTAGACCGTCACGGTACTCCCGGCTTCCGCCGTGCCGGTCAGCGTTGGGGCCGCGACATTGGTGATGCCGTCGTCCGGAGTGCCGCTGTCGCTGCCGGGCGCGAAGGCCGGCGCGGACACTGCCGGCGGCTGCGTGTCGATCGCGATGTCCAGGACATCCTCATGGCTATTGCCGGCGGTATCCGTGACGACAGCGGTGATGTGGTGATCGCCCTCCGACAGCGGCGTGGTGACCTGGTAGAACCAGCCCTCGACGGCCGCTCCCAACTCGGTACTGCCGTCGTACAGCACGACTGTTGTGCCAGGCTCGTTGCTGCCGATGAACAGCGGGGTTGTTGAGTTGGTGATGCCGTCCCCGGTTTCACCGCTGTCGCTGCCCGGATCAATGACCAGCTCGCCGGGCGACGGCGGGACAGTGTCAATGGTCAAGAACAATTCGGCCGAGAGATCGCTGACGTTGCCGGCGGCATCGGTCGCCTTGGTCACGATGTTGTGGACGCCATCGGTCAAGGGATCGACAACGTCGAACGACCAGTTGCCGTCGTCTCCGGTCAGGGTGGTGCCGAGCAGGGTTGCGCCGTCGTACACCGCGACGGTGCTGCCCGCCTCGGCCGTGCTGGTGAGCGTGGGCGCGGCGACATTAGTGAGGTTGTCGCCGACCGTGCCGCTGTCGCTCTCCTCTGCCAGGGCCGGATACGAGAGATTGATCGGCGCCGTTGTGTCGAGGGTGAAGACCAGATCGGCAACCGGCGAACTGGTGTTCCCGGCCAGGTCGGTCGCCGTGACGCTGACCTGATGGTCGCCATCACCGCCCCAGACGCTGCCGTCAGCCCCGGTGAAGGACCAGTTGCCGCCGGAGTCGGTCGTGGCCGTCCCGAGCAGGACGCCGCCTTCGCGAGTCAGCCGAACAGAGCTTCCTGCTTCCGCCGTCCCCGTGAACGTCGGCGTGGTGATATTCGTGATGCTGTCGCCCTGGTCGCTGCCGCTGTCGCTGGCGGGATCGATCTCTGCCGGCGAGACGCCGGGTGCCGTGATGTCGATGGTGATCGGCAGGGCGAGCGAGGCGGGACTCGGGCTGCCGCCGTTCAACCGGGCCGTCGCGGTGATACTGTGGTCGCCTTCCAACAGATCGACCGGAGACGTGAAGCTCCAGTTGCCGCCGCTGCTCGTGGTCGTTGTTCCCAGGGAGGTTGCGCCGTCGAAGACCTCGATCGTGGTTCCCGCCTGCGCCGTGCCGACGAACGTCGGTTTGGTGACGTTGGTCAAGTTGTCGGTAGTGGACGCGCCACTGTCGGCGGACACGATCAGATCGGGACGAGAGGGCGCGTCCACCGCCGTCAGGTTGATCACCACAGTCAGAGACGTCGAGGAGACGCCGGGATTGCCCGCGGCATCTGTTGCCCTGGCCGTCAGCGTGTGGCTGCCGCCGCTCAGCGGATTGATGGGGGTCACGCTCCAGGCACCGGTGCCGTCGGCCGTGGTCGTACCGAGGAGGCGCGTGCCATCGTACAGTTTGACGGTGGCGCCGGCCTCCGCTGTCCCCTGCACTGTCGGGTGAGTGATTTCGGTGATGTTGTCGCCGGCCGTGCCGCTGTCGCTGCCGGGGGCAAGATTCAGGCCCGTTGGTGCGCCGGGGGCAGTGCTGTCGATGGTGGCCGTCAAGCTGCTGCTGATAGAGGAGACGTTTCCGGCCACATCAGTCGCGGTGACGGTGACCGCGTGAAGGCCATCGCTCAGCGTCGTGCTGGCCAGGCTGTAAGCGCCGGTTTTGGCGAGGCCGCTGCGCACAAGTTCGCCATCGACGTAGAGCTTGACAGTGCTGCCGGTCTCCGCGGTGCCGCTGAACGTCGGCGTCTTGACGCTGGTGACGTTATCGGTACTCGATGCGCCGCTGTCGCTGGCCGCGATCAGGTCCGGCGTCGCGGGCGTGGCGGGAGCCTGGGTATCAATACTGACATTCAGGGCCGTGGAGAAAGCCGAGGTATTGCCGGCCGCGTCCACTGCCTTCGCGGTCATGGCGTGACTGCCGCTGCTGAGCGCGGTGGAGGTGATGGTGTAACTGCCGGCAACGGCAGTGGCGCTGCCCACCTGGACGCCGTCGCTGAAGAGCAGGACGGTGCTGCCGGTCTCGGCAGTCCCCTTGTACGTCCCGGCCGTGATGTTGGTAATGTTGTCGGTGCTGGAGATGCCGCTGTCGCTGCCAGCGATCAGGTCCGGCGTCGAGACATTCGGAGCATGTGTGTCGATGGTGACCAACAGGGCGGCCGAGGCGGCGCTGGTGTTGCCGGCGCCGTCCAGGGCCTTGACGGTGAAGCTGTGGCTGCCCTCAGCCAACGCGGCGGCCAGGGTGATGCTCCAGGTGCCGTTGCCGGCAGCCGTCGTCGTTCCCACCAGCGCGTTGCGGTCGTAGAGCTTTACCGTGGTGCCGGCTTCCGCCGTGCCCGTCAGCGTCGGGGTGGTCACCGAAGTGATATTGTCGTGGTTGGATGAGCCGCTGTCGCTGGCGTCGGCCAGGTCGGGCAGAGCGGGGGTGGATGGAGCGATCGTGTCCTTGGTGAAGGTGGCAGTCGCGAAATTGCCCCAGGCGCCGCTGGCGTCCATGGCGTGAACGTAAATGGTGTGAGCGCTCTGGCTCAGAGCCGTGAAGAGGGGCTTCGAGATCGCCTTGTTGACGCCCTCGGTAGTGGAATTGAAACTGCCGTCGGTCGCGGACAGCGGCGTCCCGTGGCCGCTGGTCCCGGGCGCATCAATGAAGTACTCCGCGCCCTTGATGCCGCTGGAACCCGTGGCTGTGGCGCTCACGGTCGGCGCCGTGTTCGT
>JBBSDR010000272.1:0-7484 GCA_038240465.1 Gemmatales bacterium | reverse complement strand
GTCGCGGCAGGCGCGTCCTCGCTGGAAATGTAGTTTTCGCAATACGGACAGCGCTGAGCATCCTCGTGGATGCCACGGCGACAATAAGGACACGGAATGGTGTCGTCCGAGTCGTCCGAGTCGTCCGAGTCGTCCGAGTCGTCCTCGGGTTCGTAATCGTCCCAGTTCTCTCCTTCATCAACAGCGATTCGCCGGCCCACGGTGCATTCCTCCATCCCAGCAAGCATGTCCGCCCTCAGTCCTTCCTCAGTTTGAGGCAGGTGCTGGCGGCCTTGGCGATGAGCCGGCCCTGCTCGTCCTTGACCTCGCACTCGACATAGCCCAGCGTCGAACCGGCCTTGACCACCCTGGCCTCGGCTGTCAGTTTCGCCTGGCGCACGGCACGCAAAAAGTTGATCTTCAATTCGATGGTGGTGAAGGTCTCGCCCTCGGCCAGCGTGGCGCCGTAGGCCCAGCCCATGGCTGCGTCGGCCAGGTCGCAGGTGACGCCGCCATGTAGCGTCCCCAGCGGGTTGTGGTGCCGCTCCTCGGCTTGCAGTTCAAACACCGCTCGTCCCGGCTCGATGGCCGTCATCACCAGGCCCAGGAGGCGGGCGACCGGGAACAGTTCCCGCTCGCCGCGTATCATCTGCTGGCCCGCTTCGAGCATCGTCGCCATGTGTCTCCCGAATTCAGGTCGTGGAACGTCCCCTCTCATCCTATTCTGACTGCAAGCTCTCTGCCTCAACCCGTCCGCCCGTGGAGGTCCACCGCCGATGAAGTACGAGTATGTCGCCATCCCCGACGCCGACGTGCCGAAGGCGGCCGAGCCGGTCTTTCAGCATGTTGTCAGCACTTACGCCAGCGAGGTCAACAAGACGGTGAGCGTCTGGCGCGCGATCCCCGACAGTCTGCTCGACTTCCGGCCTCATGAGAAGACGAACCCTATTCGGACCATCCTCGTCCACCAACTGCTCTCGGAACGCCGCTTCTTCGCCGAGTTCGCCGGACTGGAGGAGCCGGCGGTCGAAGAGTTGCTGCCAGCAGGCGACAAGCCCTCGGTGGCCGCGTACATCGACAAGTACGTCTGGCTGGCGCGGCGGCGGCTGCCGCAGTTCGCACGAGGAACGATGGCCTGGTGGCTGGAGGAGCGGTCTTTCTTTGGCGGGCTGAAGCGAGAGCGGATCTGGGTTTTCTGGCGGCGTGTGCTGCACACCTGTCATCACCGCACCCAGGTGCAAACCTGGCTGCGGCTGGCCGGACAGGAACCCGTGCCGGCGATCTACGGGCCGTCCGGCGATGTGAAGTGGGCCGAGGCCGATCCGACCTACTCACTGGAGGCAGCGAAGAGAGGAGCGGCCCCGAACTGATTTGCGGGACATCTGTACTTGCTGTTCTCGCTGTCATCGGACCCCGTTGAGGATCAGATCCTCCTCGACTTCAGTCAGGCAACCGTGTCCCTGAATGGCACGGCCGCGATCTGGAAGTCGTCCTCATACACAATGTAACCTGGCCGGTCCGTCCATAGCCTTCGCGTCGTGATGCCGTGCCGCTCCAGCAACGCCGTCAACTCCCGTATCTTGCCGAGGTGTTCCACGGCATCGTCCTTGAACCAGCAGATCGCCTTGCGGTGAGCCTGACGTCCTCTCGAGCGGGAGAACCTGACGGGGACCGGAAGGTGTTCGTTGAACCATCGTCGCAGGCTCTCGAATCGCCTCCCCTCGGCATTGTCGAGCCGTCCCTGATCGCGAAGACGGTACGCCGCCTGGAAGACGCCCGTCAGACGCTGGGAGTCCTCATCGCGGAGCAGGACCACAAACCGGACGAACATGGCCGCACCTCCTTGTGCGGCAGACGCAGAAAAGATGCGGCAGGTTCGGTTTGGTCATCGTTCTTGCGATAGGCGCGCGACCTTGCCCTTCCTGCTCAGCCAGGATTCGCGGTCTCTTTTCTCAGAGGTTGTGAAATAATCCCGATGCGCCATTGCAAAATAAGGACTTACGTCGCGAAAACCGGCATTCTTTCACAGCCTCTCAGACCACACTCGCTGCCATTTCGGCCTCGGTCTGCGGATTGAGCCGGGCCTGGGCCTTGCGCAGCGAGATGCGATTGATGATCTGCAAGAAGGCCAGCGCACTGGCCTCGACGATGTCGGTGCTGACGCCGCGGCCTGTAATGGTTCGGCCGCCGTAAGCCGCCTCGATGTGCGCCTCGCCCTGGGCGTCCTCGCCGACCGAGACGCTGCGGACGCGGAAATCGCGCACCTCCACCTCGACTCCGGTGATACGTTCCATCGCCTTGAAGACCGCGTCGATCGGACCGTCGCCAAGGGACGCCTCGCGGAATATCGTGCCGTCCTTGTGCCACAGGCAGACAGCCGCCGAGGGAATGGTCCCCGACCCGGCGTTGCAGGTGAACGCCTCCAGGGTCCACAACACCGGACCGCTGCCCATCACCGACTCGGCCAGGGCTTCGATGTCGGCGTCGTAGATGTTCTTCTTGCGGTCGGCCAGCACCTTGAAGCCCTCGAAGACCTTCTGCAACTGCGCCTCGTCCAGGTGATAGCCCAACTCGATGACTCGCTGCCGCAGCGCGTGCCGGCCGGAATGCTTGCCGAGGACGAGGTCCGTCTTGGCCAGGCCGACGTCCTGGGGGTCCATGATCTCGTAGGTCGAGCGTTCCTTGAGCATGCCGTCCTGATGGATGCCCGCCTCGTGCGCGAAAGCGTTCTGGCCGACGACCGCCTTGTTGCGCTGCACTTGCAGGCCGGTCACATGGGAGACGAGCCGGCTGGTGTGCTGCAGTTTCCGCGTGTTGATGCCCGTCGCCAGGTTGAAAAAGTCATTGCGCGTGCGCAGGGCCATGACGATCTCTTCGAGCGCGCAGTTGCCGGCTCGCTCGCCGAGTCCGTTGATGGTGCATTCGACCTGACGGGCGCCGCCGAGGACTGCCGCGAGGCTGTTGGCGACGGCCATGCCGAGATCGTTGTGACAGTGAGCGCTGAAGACGACCTTGTCCGCGCCGCGGACGTGCTTCCGCAGATGGGCGAACATGGTGCCATACTGCTCGGGTACGGCATAGCCGACGGTATCGGGCAGGTTGATCGTCGTGGCCCCGGCTTCGATGACCTTCTCGACCACCTCGACAAGGAAATCCAGTTCGGTGCGCGAGGCGTCTTCCGGCGAGAACTCGACGTCGTCGCAGAAACCCTTGGCGCGCTGGACGCCCTCGACGGCGCGTTTGAGGATCTCCTCCTTGGCCATGTGCAGCTTGAATTCGCGGTGAATGGCGCTGGTGGCGAGGAAGACGTGAATGCGCGGGCGGGTCGCTTCCTTCAGCGCCTGGCCAGCGCGGTCGATGTCGGCGGGATTGCAGCGCGCCAGGCCTGCAATAATCGGTCCGCGCACTTCACGAGCGATGGCCTGGACCGACTCGAAATCGCCGGGCGATGCGATGGGAAAGCCAGCCTCGATGACATCGACGCCAAGGTCCGCAAGCGCCTTGGCGACCTCGAGCTTCTCCACCAGGTTCATGCTGGCGCCGGGACTCTGCTCCCCATCCCTCAAAGTCGTGTCAAAAATGATCACTCGTTCGCTGCTTGCCGTCTTGTCGCTCATGGTTTCTGTCTGCAGTTGGAGATCCGCAGGCGGATCACGGGGTTACGAGAAACTTCCCTCAGGGCAACAAAAAAGCCCTGGAACCGAAGATTCCAGGGCCGTTGACAGTCAACTGTTCGCCGGCTTGGCCGGCTGGCGCACCTGGAATCAGCCTCCGTCGAGAAGGATGAGAAGGTCAAGAAGTAACAGGTTGAGGGAAGCCATGGCCTTCGCATCTCGCGGGCGAGGAGGGTTTGAATTACTGTAGGGGGCTGATTCCAGCATTGCAACAGTATTTTTCGTGAAATTCAGACTGTCTTCCGCTTCTCAAGATAACGTCTCTTTGTCGTGAACGGGCTGTTACTGTCCCTTCCTGGCCTTCTTCAGAGCATCGTGGACGCTCGCCACCTCCGTCTCGTTGATCGAGCGGTAGCCGAACACCGACGCCGCCTTTCCCCTGGACGCCACCACGACGGTCAAGTGGGCCTCGCTATTCACGTTCCACCCCTCCGGCCCCGCCTTGTCGCCCGTGAATGCCGTCAGGGCCGTCGTCTGCAACTGGAGCGACTTCTGGGCGATCGGCAAGTACTCCTTGGTCTTGTCGGGGTCTCCGCCAACCCAGACGGCCACCACCGAGGCACCACCGCCGTCCTTCTGCACAACCTCATCCAGTTTGCGGACGAACCGGGCCATCGGGCGGTCCCACTTATCGGCCTGGACGAAGAGGTACACGGTCGGCTTATCCTTCCGGTCGGCGGCGCAATCGACCTCCTTCCCCGCATGCGGGCCGGTAGCGTCGAAAACCTTCAGGGCAGGAACAGCCTTGCCCTTCTCCGGCCCGGACGGCACATCCTGTCCACGAACGAGAGTTGGCGCCAGCAGGAGCGCGACAACGCCCCCAATTCCCAGTCCGCGACACAAGCCGGTACAGAGCTGCATGGTTTCATTCTCCCCGAGGATTGTTGACCGCCTGCTCGGCATCTTACGATCCCCGACCGCATCTGTCGTGAGTGCAGTTGTTGCGCCCGGGTCATTTCCTGCTTGCTCTCTTCAACCGGCCTCGTTACGGTGCAAGGATACTTTTCCCTCTTCATCGAACATCCTGAACCTGGCCCCGAGGAGATGCCATCCATGCGGACGATCCGAACGCCGTTGGCCGCGTTGCTGATTATCCTGGCCGGCCTGCCCGCGTCAGCCGAAGACAAGGCCGTCCGCAACGACGCTCACGGCGACCCCCTGCCCGACGGCGCGCTCGCTCGCCTGGGAACGATTCGCTTTCGCGACGCCCAGTCCAGCGCCGCCAGCGCTCTCGCTCCCGACGGCAAGACCATCGCCGTCGGCGGCAACGGCATTCGGCCCGTGCGCCTGCTCGACACGACGACAGGCAAGGAACTTCGGCAGATGAAGGGTACGATGAATGGCTCGAGCTTCCTCGCCTTCGCGCCGGACGGCAAGGTGCTTGCCTCCTCGTATTACGGCAACCAGATCACACTCTGGAACGCGGAAACCGGCGACGTGCTGCGGACAATCGGCACCGGCCAGCAGCGCATGCCCACGTTCTCCTTCTCCGGCGACGGCAAGCGCCTCGTCACCGGCAACGATGGCTTCGGACAGACCAATCCGCTCACCATCTGGGACGTCGCGACCGGCAAGCAAGTCGTCCAGATCGAGCCGATTCAGAATTACAACCTCCGCGCCATCCTGTCGAACGACGGCAAGACGATGGCCAGTTGGGGACATTTCATCCAGCGTACTCCCGTGGCCAACCGCGAGGACGAGACGGACCGGGTCCGCTCGATCCAGATCTGGGATACCGCCACGGGCAAGGAACTGCGCCGCGTCAAACTTGAACTGAACACCTTCATCAGCAACGTTCTCTTCGCCCCGGACGGCAAGACACTCGTCACGGCCAGCGGCGCGTCGTCGCTGATCGTCTGGGATGCCATTACGGGCAAGGAACTGCGACGCTTCGCCGGACGCCGGGGGCTGGGGCAAACCATGCTCTTCTCGCCCGACGGCAAGGTCCTGGCCGCGACAACCAATAACGGCGCGGTCCAACTGTGGGACTACGCGACAGGCCGAAGACTGGGAGTTCACGAACTGCCGATCGGCCCGGGGATGCGAATCGCGTTCACGACAGCCGGCAAGCTGCTGGCCTGGCAATCGACCGCTCAGGCGATCGGCATCTGGGACGTTCGCGCCGAGAAACCGCTCACCCCTGTCGGCGGACATGAGTCCACCGTTAGCGCCGTCGCCTTCAGCGCGAACGGCCAGACGCTGTTCTCGATGTCGATGGACGGCACCATCTGCCAGTGGGACACGGGGACGGGCAAGGAGACTGTCCGGAAGCAGCTGCGAGACGAAGAGGCGATGATGCGCTACGGGCGCGGCGGACGTCCCCAGCAGAGCGGGGCCGTGTCGCCGGACGGCAAGTATGTGCTGACGAGCGATTACAACAGCGTCGTTCTCTGGGAGTTGGCGACGGCGCGCGAGGTCTGTTCGTTCTCCGGCGGCTTCAACCCGTTTGGCCTGTCGGCGGTCTTCTCGCCGGACGGCAACCGGCTGGCACTGGCCGGGCGCGACCCGCGCGGGCAGGCAGCCGCGGTCCGCATCCTCGATGTCAACACCGGCCAGGAACTCAAGCAACTGGCCGTCGGGGCCGAGGAACTGCGCGGGCTGGTCTTCTCGGCAGACGGGAAGTCCCTGGCGGCGGTGGGTCAGGTGCAGCAAGGTCTCGGCGTGCAAGAGATTCGACTGTGGGATGTCGCTGACGGCAAGAAACGCTGGCAAGTCTCGCGGCCTGGCTACAACACGGTCCAGATGCTGGCCTTTTCGCCGGACGGATTGTCGCTGGCGTTCTGCGAGGCCGGTACGGTCACCCTGCTGACGGCGGCGAGCGGCGAGGAGTTGCGCCGTCTGACGCCGAAGGAAGGGCTGAACAACGTCCAGCGTCTGGCCTTCGCGCCGGACGGCAGGACGCTCGCCGTCGCGGGAGCGCAGCCCGATGGACGAAGCGGGCGAATCCACATCTGGGAGGTATCGACGGGGACATTGCGTCAGGACCTGGCCGGCCACGAGGGCCTGATCGCGTCACTGGCCTTCGCGCCGGACGGCAGCAAACTGGCGACGGGCGGCTGGGACACAAGCGTCCTGGTGTGGGACCTGGTTGCCCGCGATGTCGAGGCGAAGGGCCGGCCGGCGGCGAAGGAACTGGACGATCTGTGGGCGGCCCTGGATAACGTCGATGGCACTGCGGGTTTCCGCGCCATGGGCCGGCTGCTGGCTGCGCCGGCGGAGGCGGTCGCCCTGTTCAAGAAGAACCTGGAGCCGGTGAAGGGACAGGCAGCGGATGCCGTCAAGCTCGCGCAGCTGATTGCCGACCTGGACCACAAGCGCTTCAACAAGCGCGAGGAGGCATCGAAACAACTCGAACTCGTGGGCGGCGCGGTCGAGCAGGAGTTGAAGAAGGCGCTGGCGGACAATCCGTCGGTGGAGAAGAAGAAACGCCTCGGCGAGTTGCTCGACAAGCTGCAGACGTCGGGAATCAAGCCGGAGTTGGTGCGTCCGCTGCGAGCGATCGAGGTGCTGGAGCGTCTTGGCACAACGGAAGCACGGCAGGTGTTGGAGACGCTCGCGGGCGGAGCGCCCGAGGCGCGTTTGACCCGTGAGGCAAAGACGGCGCTGGCGCGCGTGGTCAAGGCGAGCAAACCAACATCGTAAGAGAAAATCCTCCTCAAGAAAATCCGAAATCCTCCTCAAGAAAATCCGAAATCCGAAATCCGAAATCCGAAAGAAGACAAGAAACCTCCCCTCGTTCTCACGCAGAGACTGGGAACGAGGACCCAGGCTTCTTTTTCGGATTTCGGATTTCGGATTTCGGATTTCGGATTTCGGATTTTCTTGAGGAGG
>JBBSDR010000271.1:0-7494 GCA_038240465.1 Gemmatales bacterium | reverse complement strand
GGGTGGTTGGCGAGCGACACTCATTTATTTGGTGGGGGATGGAAAGTGATGTCTCTTCTATTCCGCGTCTTGCCGCTTGCGGCTTTGCATCTCCAAAGCCGCAAGCGGCAAGCTCCCCTGCCGCTCAGAACTGGTCGAGCCAGAAATGGAATCCACGATAGTAGCGCTGCGGCTCGAACAACTCGTAGCGCCAGTTCGGCTCGCGGAAGGCCGGATACGACATGTAAGCCGGCGGCTTCATGTACGGCGCTCCCTGCGGCTCCGGATACTTCGGCCCCTGCTGCGGCCAGTAACTGTGCGGGAAATAGTAAAAGGGGTAGTAGAAGTAGCGATTCAAGTTGTAGTTGTAGGTCGGCTGCTGGGCGTGGGCCGATCCGGTCAGCATCCCTGCCAGGACCAGGCCCAGAATCGCCAGCCCGCTGAAGCGTCGTGCCATCGTTTCCTCCATGAACGTCGAGTCCTTCCTGTCGAAGTTTACTCGACGATTCGGGCCGGCAAGGCGACAGCATCCTCAATCGCTTCTAAAAAGATGAGGGTTGGTAACGCCTGTATCATCTGGAGCAGTTGCGCCTGCGAGCATGACCCATGACCGATCACACCCTGGCCGACAATCCGCTCGTCACCCGCTACGCTTCCGAGAAGATGGCCCGTCTCTGGAGTCCGCAGCGGAAGCATTCGACCTGGCGCCGTCTCTGGCTTGCTCTCGCCGAGGCGGAACACGAACTGGGCCTGACTGCCGACGATGGCGTTCAGCCGCGCATCCGGCCCGAGCAACTCGATGCGATGCGCGCTCACCTCGACGACATCGATTTCGCGAAGGCCGCCGACTACGAACGCCGTTTTCGCCATGACGTGATGGCCCACATTCACACGTTTGGCGACGCCGCGCCTGCTGCCCGCGACATCATCCACCTGGGGGCTACTTCCTGCTACGTCACCGACAACACCGACCTCATCCTGATGCGTGAGGGACTCGAACTGCTGTTGCGGACGCTGGTCAACGTTCTCGACGCGATGGCGACCTTCGCGCGCCGCTTCAAGGGGCTGGCCACCCTCGGCTACACGCACTTCCAGCCGGCCCAGTTGACGACGGTCGGCAAGCGCGCCTGTCTCTGGCTGCAGGATTTCCTCATGGACCTGCGCGAGATCGAACACCGCCAGGAGACACTGGCCTTTCGCGGAGCCAAGGGAACGACAGGCACACAGGCCAGCTTTCTCGCCCTGTTTCACGGCGATGGCGAGAAGGTAAAGGAACTCGATCGGCTCGTTGCCCACAAGATGGGCTTCGACAAGGTCATCCCCGTGACGGGACAGACCTATTCGCGCAAGATCGACAGCCAGGTCCTCGACGCTCTCGGCGGTCTCGGCCAGAGCGCCCATAAATGGGGCGTGGACCTGCGCTTGCTGGCTCACGAACAGGAGGTTGAGGAGCCACAGGAGAAGGAACAGGTCGGCTCGTCGGCGATGGCCTACAAGCGCAACCCGATGCGGGCGGAACGACTGTGCGGGCTGTCGCGCTTCCTGATGACGCTTCCCGCGAGTGCCGCTCAGACGGCTGCAACCCAGTGGCTGGAACGCACCCTCGACGACAGCGTCAACCGCCGGCTGATTCTGCCGCAGAGTTTCCTGACCGCCGACGCAGTACTCGCGCTGGCGCTCGACCTCGCCAAACGTCTCATCGTCAATCCTGACGTGATCGAGCGGAATATCCGCCTCGAACTGCCCTACATGCTGACGGAGCCGATCTTGATGAAGGCCGTCGCCCTGGGCTGCGATCGCCAGAAGGGACACGAGCGCATTCGCCAGTTGAGTCATGCCGTCACGGCGAAACTGAAGGCCGGCGCGGGAGAGAACGACCTGCTCGAACAGATCGCCCGCGACAATCTGTTCGAGGACGTAGACATTGAGGCTGTGAAGCGTGAGGCGTATCTGACCGGGCGAGCCGAGCAGCAGGTGGAGGACTTTCTCGCCGAGGATGTCGAGCCTGTCTTGCGGAAGTATGGCGAATTCCTCGGCGGCGACGACGCGGGAGTGCGCGTGTGACAACTTCACGCAAGTACGACGCGATCGTCGTCGGCTCCGGTCCCAACGGTCTGGCGGCGGCAGTGACGCTGGCGCGAGCGGGCCGCGCCGTCCTCGTGCTGGAAGCCAATGCAACCTTCGGCGGTGGGGCGCGCTCCGCTGAACTGACGCTGCCGGGTTTCGTCCATGACATCTGCTCGGCCATTCACCCGTTCGGCGCCGGCTCGCCCTTTTTTCGCAGTGTCCCTCTTCACGAACACGGACTGGAGTGGATTCAGCCATCCGCGCCGGTCGCTCATCCGCTCGACGACGGCAGCGTTGCTCTCCTCGAACGCTCCATCGAGGAGACGGCGCGCGGCCTCGGCGTCGATGGTCCCGCCTGGCAGAAGCTGATGGGGCCGCTGGTCCGCGACGCCGATCGCCTCTTTCACGACACGCTCGGCCCCTTGCGTCCGCCGACCACGCCATTCACCATGGCTCGCTTCGGCCTGCGTGCCTTGCGCTCGGCGAAGGGATTGTGCGATTCCTGGTTCAAGGGCGTTCACGCACGCGCCCTCTTCGCCGGCATCGCGGCCCATTCGGTGTTGCCTCTGGAACAACTGATGACCGCCGCCGCCGGACTGATGCTTGGCGTTGCCGGGCATGCGCTCGGCTGGCCCATGCCGAAAGGCGGCGCCCAGCGTATCAGCGATGCCCTCGTCTCGTACCTGCGCTCGCTCGGCGTCGAGGTCCAGTGCAATCGCCGCGTGCAGTCGCTGGAAGAGTTGCCGCGGGTGAAGGCGATCCTGTTCGACGTGTCGCCGCGCAACCTGTCGCGCATTTGCGGCCGGCATCTGCCCGCGCGCTATCATCGGACGCTGGAGCGATTCCGCCACTGACCCGCGACCTTCAAGCTCGACTGGGCGCTGGATGGCCCGATTCCCTGGAAAAACCAGGCAGTTGCTCGCGCCGCGACCGTCCACCTTGGCGGCACGTTTGAGGAACTCGCGGCCGGTGAGGCTGCGGTCGGCCGCGGCGAACATCCCGACCGGCCCTATGTCCTGCTGGCCCAGCAGAGCCTGTTCGATCCAACGCGCGCGCCGCCGGGCAAGCATACCGGCTGGGCTTACTGTCACGTTCCGAACGGCTCGACGGTGGACATGACAGACATCATCGAACGGCAGGTGGAGCGATTCGCGCCGGGGTTTCGCGATCGCATCCTGGCCCGGAGCGTCCTGACGCCGGCGGACTTCGAGCGCCGCAATGCCAACTATATCGGCGGCGACATCTCGGGTGGCGTGATCGATCTGTGGCAACTCTACATCCGCCCGGCGGCACGGCTCGTCCCCTATTCGACGCCGAACAGCCGAATTTTCATCTGTTCCGCCTCGACGCCGCCGGGCGGAGGCGTTCACGGCATGTGCGGCTACCACGCGGCGCGAGCGGCCCTGCGAACCGTCCTGATGTGAGGGCCGTCTCATCGCGACTCTGACGATCCACTCTCCGGGACTCTGCACGCTGCTGGTGGATCGTGGCCGGTCGCGCTCGCGCAGTCTCGGCGTTCCTGTCGGCGGCGTCGCCGATCACACGTCTCTCGCCCTGGGCAACGCTCTCGTCGGCAATCCTCCTGATACGCCCGCTCTGGAAGTCTGCCTCACTGGCCCCACTCTCGTCGCTGACGTCGATCTCGCCTGTGTCGTCTTCGGCGCGCCCTTCGAGGTCTGGACTCCACAACGCCGACTGAGTGCGGAGAAGACGTTCACCCTCTCTGCCGGAGAGGAGCTATCGATCGGTGGCACTCCGGCCCGAATGCGGGCGTATCTGTGTGTTCGCGGCGGGCTATCGGGACCAGTGACACTGGGCAGTCACTCGTCCTTGCAGCCGCTGACGTCCGGCACAATCCTCATGTGTGAGGAGGGCCGGATCGGTTCGCGCCGGCTCGCTGTCTCGTTTCCCACAAGCGAAGGCGAACCGATCCGCTATCTCCCCGGCGCTCAGGCGGACTGGTTTCCCGCGGGCGCTCTCGAATCGCGAACGCTGACGGTGACGCCTGCGAGCAATCGTATGGGACTGCGTCTGGAAGGCGAACCGCTGCCGGTGACGGGCCGTGAAATGGTGTCGGAGCCAGTCTGTCCGGGAACGGTGCAGGTGACGCGCGATGGCCAGTGCATCGTCCTGGGAGTGGACGGACAGACGATTGGCGGCTATCCCAAGATTGCCCATGTGATCGCGGTTGATCTCGACAGGCTCGGCCAGTTGCGGCCCGGCTCGCGAGTGCAGTTTCGCCGGATTGAACTCGATGAAGCATCGTCGCTTTATCGGCAGAAACAGGCGGAACTGGCCGTGTGGATTGGCAGACTGACGTCTGCGGCAGAATGAGAGACAATTGCAAATTGCAAAGTGCAAAGTGCAAAGTGGTTATTGAAGAGGCAAGCCCGCGCGTCTTCTTCCTCAATTTACACTTTGCACTTTGCACTTTGCACTTTGCAATTGTCTTTCGATGGAGGCAGTGAACAGAATGCCGAAAGTACTAATCGCGCCTATGACTCTCGCCGGCATCGAAGGCCAGTTCCTGACCGCGCTGCGTCAGGCTGGCTTCGAGCTAGTTTTTCCCGGTCATGCTCATCAGCTCAACGAGGATGAACTGATCCGCCAGCTCGCCGGCATCGTCGCCAGTGTGGCCGGCTCGGAGCCGTATACCGAGCGCGTCTTCAAGGCGCATCCGCAGTTGAAGATCGTCGCCCGCGTCGGCGTCGGCTATGACGCGGTCGATACCGACGCCGCCACGCGCCACGGCGTCGCGGTGACGATCGCGCCGAACACCAATCAGGAAGCGGTCGCGGAGCTGTGTTTCGCCTTGATGCTGGCGCTGGCGAAGGACCTGCCCAACCAGCACAACGCGGTCAAGGCGGGCGGCTGGCCGCGCAAGGCGAACATCCCGCTCCGCGGTCGAACGCTCGGTCTGGCCGGCCTGGGACGCATCGGCAAGGCCATGACGACGCGCGGCCAGGCGTTCGGCATGAAGGTGATCGCCTACGATCCTTATCCCGACACCGCCTGGGCAACCGCGCATGGCGTCCTGCTGCTGGCGACCTTCGAGGAGTTGGTGGCGCAGTCGGACTACCTGTCGCTGCACCTGCCATCAACGCCGCAAACGAAGTACCTGATCAACAGGCGGACTCTCGCCTTGATGAAGCCGACGGCGTATTTGCTGAACACGGCTCGCGGCACGCTGGTCAACGAGGGCGACCTGGCCGAGGCGCTGAAGGCGGGCAAGCTGGCGGGCGCGGGCCTGGACGTCTTCGAGGAGGAGCCGCCGGGCAAGATCGCGCTATGCGAGTTGAGCAACGTCGTGCTGACGCCGCACGCTGCCGGAACGGACCTGCAATCGCGCGATGACATGGCCCTGTCCGCGGCGCAGGCGATCGTGTCGCTGAGCCGGGGCGAATGGCCGGCCGAGAAGGTCGTCAACCCCGCCGTCCGCGATCAATTCCGCTGGTGACCCTCCCCGCCGCTCAGGATCGGCGGCGAAAGAAGTTCTTGCCGCTTGCGGCTTAGCGGGCGTTACCGGGCGATCCGCTAAGCCGCAAGCGGCAAGAAAGAGGGAAGTTATTTCGCCGTCGGTCCTTGGCGGGTTTCTTCTTTCCTCGTTCCCAGGCAGAGCTTGGGAACGAACCACCTCCAAGATATTTCCTGCAATTACCAATAGTCCCCTATTTTCCCCTATACTCCTATCTGATTTTCAGCCTCTGTGCATTATCATGGGGATGTTCGATTCGTTTCATTTCACCTGCTCCACACCCCCGGTGTGCGAGTTTTGCGTCCCCGGTGCATCCAGAGGTTGTCATGACACCATCTTCCGTCTCCGTTCCGGCGTTGTGGTTG
Organism: Gemmatales bacterium; assembly: GCA_038240465.1. Taxonomy (GTDB): domain Bacteria; phylum Planctomycetota; class Planctomycetia; order Gemmatales; family Gemmataceae; genus JBBRIK01. The sequence continues at coordinate 1,608 of JBBSDR010000271.1, read as the reverse complement.
GACGATCTCGAACAGGCTGCCGTCTCGCATCTGGACTGGCTCTGGCAAGGCTACCTGGCCGCCGGCAACGTGACGCTGCTGACGAGCCAGTGGAAAGCGGGCAAGACGACGCTGCTGTCCCTGTTGCTCGACCGCATGAAATCGAGCGGCGCCCTGGCGGGTTTGCCGGTGCGCGCCGGCAAAGCGCTGGTGGTCTCGGAGGAATCGCCGGCCATGTGGCTGGAGCGCAGTCGCCGTTTCGACTTCGCCGGCAACGTCTGCTGGCTGTGTCGTCCCTTCATCGGCAAGCCGCGTCAGGCCGACTGGCAGGCCCTTCTCGATCAGATCCTGGACCTGCATCATCAGTTCGGCCTGTCGCTGGTCGCGATTGATCCGATGGCCGCGTTTCTGCCGTTTCGCAGTGAGAACGACTCCACTGAGATGCTGGCGGCGCTGTTGCCCTTGCAGCGTCTGACCGCCGAGAGGCTGTCAGTCCTGCTGCTGCATCATCCACGCAAGAAGTCAGGTGCCAACGGCCAGTGCGCGCGCGGCAGTGGCGCCCTGAGCGGCTTCGTGGACGTGCTGCTGGAGATGCACTGGTACGGCGCGGCCGAGAGTGAGGACCGTCGCCGCCGCATCCTGGCCTGGTCGCGTCACGAGGAGACGCCGCGCCAGCGACTGATGGAACTCACCGCCGATGGCCGCGACTATCTGGTGGTGGAGGAACCGGAGGAACCGGAGGACGAGTTGGCCGAGCCGGTCCGTGAGGCGTTGTGGCAGGTGCTGGAGACCACGCTGACGAAGTTGACGCGGTTGGAGATCGTGGACCAGTGGCCCGAGGAGCAGCGGAAGCCAGCGCCGGTAACGTTGTGGCGGCTGCTGGATCGCTGCGTGGAGAGTGGCGCGGTAAAGCGAGACGGCACGGGTACCCGGGCCGATCCCTTCTGTTACTGGCTGCCGTCGCTGGAGGAAAAGTGGCTGACCGATCCGCTCGCTCGGCTACTCGAAACGGTCGCGGAAGCGGCTCGCCGAACGCAAATGCCGCAGCCCAGCGGAAGGTTGCCGTGAGAGGGCCGCATCGAGAAATGAGAAGAAAAATCTCGGAATGCAAGCAGAAAATACACAGCAGGGCGCCTATGCGGTGGCCATTCTCCTCATCCGCGCGCTCACGGGTTACACCGTCATCGAGAGATCTCGCAAAGAAATGGCTTTGACTGGTGGCTTGGCAAGGACGACAATCTATTCCAGGGGAAGGCACGTCTGGAAGTCCCGGGCATCCTTCGTGGGACCCCGCGGCGCATCAACAGCCGGATCAAGGCCCGGATGGAACAAACCAGGCTATCAGACAGGCTGGGATTGCTTCGGCGCTGTCCGGGGACCGGCCGGATGAGATCGCGGAGGAGTTGCGCGACTTGCTGCAACAGGTGTACTTCGGCGGCAAAAAGGGGCGGCGACCGTTAGCAACGGCTTCGGAACCCTTGTAAAAGGCGAAACCAGTTCTCGCTCTACCAGAGAATGCCTTGACACGACCAGGGTTAGCGATGTAGTTTGAACAAATGTCTATATCTACTTAGCCGGCTCCAACGGGATTGCCCAACGTGAAATCAACCACCAAGAAACTGCGGCCGT
>JBBSDR010000270.1:0-7501 GCA_038240465.1 Gemmatales bacterium | reverse complement strand
GGATTGCCCCGGCTGTCGAGGATTTCGCGGGCATGAATCGATTCAATGGCGGACATCAGCGCTTCTCTCTCGCCAAACGGGAAGGAGGATGTTGCTGATGGGATACGGGCGCCGGAAGGGTTTTCAAGATGGAGAGCGGCGCCGAGCGATGGCGGAAGGGGAAAGAAAAAGGGGGACTCCGACGTTGCGAAACAGGCTGTCCTTTGCGGGAACGTCATCTGGGTCGTGGCGTTACAGGACAGCCGAGTGAGGCGGACTCAAGGGTGTCGGAGGCCCCCTAACGCGCTTGCGGCCCGGCAGGTCCCGACCCGGGAGGACCGGGGGGAATGGTTCCCGAGACGGTGACCCGTCCCGAGGCGGTGGCGGACGCACTCGGGATGCCCATTCGTGAGACAAGCTCACGGGCGTCGCATCCTGCGACAAGGCTTCCGAGCCGGCAAGGCGTTATTCCTGGGCTTGACACGTTTAATATCGGCTGGCCCAGACGCCGCCTTGAGGTCCTTGTTGACGATTCGCGCGAAACGGCAAGTCTCCTCTCACGGCTCGCGCAGCAAATCGCGCAAGGTCGTCAAATTGAGCGCATCCATGTCGTCGTTGTCGCCGTCGATCTTCGCGGTCTCCAGCACCATCGGCTTGTTCCGAAAACGCGGATCGTTGACCAGCAGCCGAAACGGCTCCAGGCCGAGATGCCCCCGGCCAATGTGAGCATGTCGATCGACTCGGCTGTTGAACGGCTTGAGACTGTCGTTGAGATGAAACGCTTTCAGCCGCGACAGACCGATGAGGCGCTCGAAGGCGCGGAACGTGGCCCGATACTCCGGTTCGGGGGCGAGGGCGTAGCCGGCCGCGAAGACGTGGCAAGTATCCAGACAGACGCCGAGGCGCTTTGGCTGTTCGACCAGTTCGAGAATGCGGGCCAGATGCTCGAAGCGATGGCCGAGCGTCGTCCCCTGCCCGGCCGTCGTCTCCAGCAACACCATGACGTTGAAGTCCTCGCAGCGCCTATGCGCTTCATCGAGTGCGGCAGCGACACGCTTCAGCCCCTCGTCCTCGCCGGTGCCGAGGTGCGCTCCCGGGTGCATGACGAGATAGCGCGCGCCGATCTGTTCGGCGCGCTGCATTTCGACGATGAACGCCTCGATCGAACGGCGATGGAGTTCCTCGACAGGAGAAGCGAGGTTGATGAGATAGGAATCGTGAACGATGGACTGGCGCAGGCCGGTCTGGCGGACCGTGCGGCGAAAGAGGGCGACTTGCTCATCGGTCAGGGGTGGAGCGTTCCACTGGCTGGCGTTCTTGCTGAAGAGTTGGACGCTCTGGCAGCCGTGCCGTTGAGCGTCGAGCAGGGCGTTGTGCAGTCCACCCGCGACGGACATGTGGGCGCCGAAAAGAGGCATGAGCTGGGCCTCCCTGTCTACAGGTACTCTACGCACCCTCGTCTGGAAACGGAAGAGCGGTCTTGTTGTCTGGTGGCAAGGCGGAGAGTCCGGCATTCCCTGGCGATGAGGGTGAATAGAATAGAAGGAGAGCGTCCTGTCGATCGCTCAGCCAATGGCACCCATGCCAGCGCGGGACAGTGGGGATGTTCGGTGAACCAGGCAGAGTTGCGGAAGATGGCGGAAGAAAGGGTGAAGGATGCGAAAGCCCTCCTTGACACCGGCCGCTGGGAGTTCGCGTACTACACGGCTGGATATGCCGTTGAATGTGGGCTGAAGTCGTGCTTGCTTGCCCGTATGGTCCACACAGCCTGGGTTTTTGAAGAGAAGTGGAAGGCGGAGCTTTGCTTGACGCACGATTTTGGGTCGCTAATCAAGCTTGCCGGCCTGACAAACGAACAGAACACTCTGTTCCAAACTTCCCCCGGTTTTGTCGCCAAGTGGGGTACGGTTATCCAGTGGAAGGTCACGAGCCGATATGAGGCGAAGACGGAAGCGGAAGCCAGGGATCTCTATTCTGCCATTACCGATGACCCGGATGGGGTACTGTGATGGATACAGCAGTATTGGTAGACAATCGGATTGATGACGGGCGCAAGCTCGTTTCTCAGCTTCTCAGCGACGGATTCGAGGTCACTGCGGCGTTCTGGGTCAGGACGAGAGAGGAACGGCTGTGGTTCTTCTACATCGCGTCCCCCTCTGTGAGTCCTGAGAAAATTGGGGATTCATACCGCGTCGTGTACGAGTCCATGCGGAAAATCCCGGGTTCTGGAGTCTCCCTATCGGAGATCAAACTCGTGCGGCCTGAAAATCCAATCGCGAGGGACGTGATCGCAATGCGCGACCGATCACCGGGGAGGATGCCCATACATTATTCCGGGGTGGCTCTTGGGGACCTCGCCATTGAGGATATCTATGTCTATCCCAAGGCACTGGGTTCAATGACCAGGGCGGAAGTGCTGCAAACGGCCAGTGCACTGATGAGCAGGAGCGGCTATGTTCAGCCCGCGGTGTTCACCCTTCGAGACGGTTCCGCTATCCGGGCAATACCGATCAACGTTCAAGTCCGAGAGCCTGGCAAAGTGGAGATCGGCCTCCTCGATGCTGACACGAACACTTCCCGGATTGTAGGAGCAGATGATGTGGTCAACATCCAGTAAGGTCGTCCCCTCCGGCTTGCGGACTGCAACACGGTTGACGTTGTCGCGCTCCTCGCCTACCGTGTCCCCAGAGACCCCTTGAGTACGATGCGCAGGTGCCGCGATGACATTCGGCGAATGGCTGACGACCCGACTGTTCCCCTTGCTGCAGGCCATTCTACCCATTGGACTGTGGATGGCCTTCTGGTTCTGGGCCGTCAACTGGAAGAAAGTCTGGCCGGTGCTGGCCGAGGGCGCCTGGGTGCCGTGCGTGCTGCTGATGTTCATCGTCACTCTCGTCTGGTCGCGGCTCGTCCCTACCTCCTGCTCCTGCCTGGGGTTCGTCACGCTGCCGAACTTCTGGTGGCAACTCGGCGGCGTTCTCGGGCTGGCCGGCGTCGCCCTGTTCGCCGGCTGGCTGCAGGGCGTGATGCAGTACACGCCTGTGGAGGTGTCGGTCGAACCGCCCGCGGATCATGGACACGACCACGCACATCATTGAAACCAGCCCCGAGCGCAAGCGAGGGGTTCTTCGCAAGCCCCCTCGCTTGCGCTCGGGGCTGGTAGGCAAAACCCGGAGAACACATCATGTGGGTCCGCCAGTGTGACCTTGACGCCAACATCGACGCCCTGTCGCCGATTCCGCTGCGGATCGCCTCCAACGAGGAGTTCATTCCGCCGCCGCAGTCACCGCAACAACTCGAAGTCGCCGCGCGCCTCGAATCCATCAGCGATGACGGCGCCAAAACGCAGGGCATGAACCGCCGCGACTTCCTGCGCAGCGGCTCCGGCATGGCGGCCGCGCTGCTCGCCTTCAACCAGGTCTTCGGCGACGTCTACGCCGTCAGCGCCGACGAGGTCAAGGACCAGAAGGCGTTCGAGGAGAAATGGCCCAAGGAGCAGTTCATCTTCGACGTCCAGACCCATCACGTTGACGTCAGCAAAAAGTGGTACGACGACACGCCGCAGGGACAGGCCACGGTCCGGTTCTTTCGCTTCATGCGTCCCTTCGCCGGCTCGACCGAGAAGAGCCTCGAACAGCTCAACCGCGCGCACTACGTCAAGGAAGTCTTCGGCGACAGCGACACGGTGATGGCCATCATCTCCGGCGTGCCGACGCGCGACTGGGACAAGAACCCGCTGCCGCCCGATCAGATGGTCGCCACGCGCAAGTACGTCAACGACCTCGCCGGCTCGCAACGCGTCCTCTCGCATGGCCTGCTCCGTCCCAACCTCGGCAAGAAGGAAATGGACGAGATGGAGCGGCAGGTCAAGGAACTGAAGATCGATGCCTGGAAGATGTACACCGGCGCCGAACTGGGCGAAAAGCCCTGGTTCATGGACGACGAGAAGGTGGCGTATCCCTTCTGGGAGAAGTCGCGCAAGCTCGGCATCAAGAACCTGTGCGTTCACAAGGGACTGCCGCTGGGCTTCTTCAATGAGAAAGCCTGCCAGCCGCTCGACCTCGAGAAGGCCGCTCTCGACTTTCCCGATCTGAACTTCATCGTCTATCACTCCGGCTATCGCGGTACCGGCGCCATCGCGCGCGGCAGCGGCGACAAGGTCATCGATAAGGCAACGGACGATCCCCAGGAAATCCCCTGGATCAGCGACCTTCTTCGGATCCTCAAGAAGAACCCGAAGATCAAGAACATCTACTTCGAGCTGGGTTCGACCTTCGGGCAACTTTCCTCCAGCGACCCGGTGCGCTGTTTGCACATGCTGGGTCAGATGATCCAGGTGGCGGGGGCGGACCACATTCTCTGGGGGACGGACTCGATCTGGGGCGGCAGCCCGCACAGCCAGATTCAGCGCCTCCGCCGTCTGAAGATGACGGACAAGCTGATGGAGAAGCACAAGTACCCGGACCTGACCGACGAGGTCAAGAACCAGATTTTCGGCCTGAACGCGGCGAAACTGTTCGGTATCGATCCGAAGGCGAAGCGCAAGGCGATCAAGACGGACAAACTGTCACAACTGCGCCAGGAGTACCAGCACGAAGCGACGCCGAGTAACACGCAGTACGGCTGGGTCTGGGTAGGCGATGGCGAGCCGACCCTGCCCATCGGCGGCTAATGCTGGCTCCACGGTGCGGTATCCTCCATCGAGTTCACAGGAGTTCCCATGAAACGCTCTCTCCGTTTCGTGTCTCTGGGCGTCATCGGCTTTGTCTGCCTGGGCCTCATGCGGGCGGATGAGAAGAAGGAACCCGACAAGGCCAGCGTCGAACGGGCGCGCGAGTCGGTGAAGATGCTCGACGACCTGTACAAGACCGCTGTCGTGAGCATCACGAACAAGTATGTCGAGAAGCAGGCGGACACGCCCGCCGCGGAGATCGCCAAGGATATCTTCGTGGCGATGCACAAGAAGGGCTGGCACACGGCCAGGCTCCTCGATGCGACCGGAAAGCCGAAAAACAAGGCAAACGTGGCGAAGACGGACTTCGAGAAAAAGGCGGTCGAGGAGATCAAGGGCGGCAAGACGTACTTCGAGGAGATCGGCGACAAGGAGGGCAAGCCGGTCCTGCGGGACGCGACGGTGGTGCCGGCCGTACTGAAGCAATGCACTGTCTGTCACGGCGGCAAGGAAGGCCGGGTGCTGGGGACCATCGTCTACGAAGTGCCGATCAAGTGAATTTGTGAATTTGTGAATTTGTGAATTTGTGAATTTGTGAATTTGATAGGAACTGGCTCGCGGGTGGTTCCCGTCCCGATCAACCCAACAAATTCACAAATTCACAAATTCACAAATTTGCCAGCGATGCCGCCTGCATCGAAGACAGCGTCCCAGCCTGCCTCTCACTCCCTGCTTTTCTCTCATGCCCAGTTTGCCAGAACGCATTCATCGGGCAAACTTTCTCCAGCCGGAACTCTTTCCCCGAACACGTCCGTTGAAGGCTTTCCGGAGTGGCGACAGCAGGCTGTCGTCTCGGGTCATGTCCCATCTGTTTGCAAGGAGTCTGGATCATGAGGCACAAGCACCTGCTGACGCGGCTGGCGGCGCTGCTCGCCTTCGTCGCGGCGGCAAGCCCGGCGCTGGCCGGCAACTGCGGTGCGAGCAGGTATCCGGCAGACGTCTGCTGCCAGGAGCAGTGCTGCCTGCCGGTCGTTCGCCATCGCATCTGTTACAAGACAGTGGTCGAGGAGCATACCGAGGTATGCTACCGTCCCTGCTATCACACCGTCCTCAAGGAATGCAAGGAGACCGTGTGCAAGCCGGTCTACGAACAGCACCTGCGCGAACAGCGCTATACCGTCTGCAAGCCCTGCTGGGAAGAATATGATGTCGTTCGCAAGTACACGGTCTGTCATCCCGTGCGCGAGACGTATTTCCGCGACTGCTGCTACACGGTCCACAAGCAATGCTGGCAGGAATATCAGGTGCCGGTCAAGTGGTCCACCTGCAAGCCGGTGTACGAGCAGCACGTTCGCCAGCAGTGCTACACGGTCCACAAGCCGTGCTGGCAGGAATACCAGGTGCCGGTCAAGTGGTGCACCTACAAGCCGGTGTACGAGCAGCATGTGAGGCAGCACTGCTACACGGTGCAGAAGCAATGCTGGCAGGAGTATCAGGTGCCGGTCCGCTGGTGCACCTACCAGACGATCGCGGAGCAGCACTGCCGTGACGTCTGCTACACGGTGCAGAAGCCGTGCTGGCAGGAATATCAGGTGCCGGTCAAGTGGTGCACCTACAAGCCGGTCTACGAGCAGCACGTCAAGTGCGTGCCGTACACCTGCTACAAGACGGAAACGATTCCGTGCCAGAAGGTGTGCTGCACCTGGACCTGCGAGCCGGTGTGGACCGAGAAGCCGGTCCGGGTCTGCACGGGCGAATGGGTCGTCGAGGAACACTACTGCCCCGGTCCGATCGTGACGAAGTGCTGCCGAACGCCCGGAACGTGGGAGTGCGATCCGTGCGGTTGCAAGGCGAAGTATTGCCCCGGCCACACGGTGAAGTATCAGGAACAACTGCCGGGCCGAACGGTGTGCAAGAAGAAGTGGTGTCCGCGTGAGGAGATCCGTATGGAGCGGTGCTGTCACATGGTGAAGAAGCCCTGCTACAACACCGTCAACTACACCATCTGCCGTCAGGTGCCTTACACGGTCGTCAAGCAGGTGCCGTACACGACCTGCCATCAGGTGCGTGAGGACCATTGCAAGATGGTGACGTGCAAGAAGTGCTACATGGTCCCCGAGGTCAAGACGTGCAAGGTGCCGTACACGACCTGCCGCCAGGTGCGTGAGGACCATTGCAAGATGGTGACGTGCAAGAAGTGCTACATGGTCCCCGAGGTCAAGACTTGCTGCATTCCTTACACGACCTGCCATCAAGTTCGCGAGGACCATTGCAAGATGGTGACGTGCAGGAAGTGCATCATGGTGCCGGAGGTCAAGACGTGCAGCATTCCTTACACGACCTGCCACATGGTGCGTGAGGACCACTGCAAAATGGTGACGTGCCGGAAGTGCCACCTGGTGCCCGAGGTCAAGACGATGAAGGTGCCGTACACCGTCTGCAAGATGGTGCCGGAGGAAAAGTGCGAGGTCATCAAGTGCAAGCGTTGCAAGATGGTCTCGGAGGAGAAGTGCTGCATGGTGCCGTACACCACCTGCAAGATGGTGCCGGAGGAGCGTTGCTTTCAGGTGCCGGTGACGACCTGCACGATGGAGCCGTACTGCGTCAAGAAGAAGGTCTGCCGCACGGTGCCGGTGGTGGAAGAGATCTGTGGCGATCCCTGCTGCCATTGAGTTGCGTGTTCGGGAGTGAGGGAACGGCGAGGGGACAGGAGTCCTCTCGCCGTTTGCGTTTCATGTGCAGCAATGACTTCGGCGAGCGGCACGGCGTCAGCGTGCCGGGGTGTCCGCGTCACCCGCACCCTTACGCGGTGCCGCTCGCCAAAGAATCACCGGCACGCTTACGCTGTGC
>JBBSDR010000269.1:0-7539 GCA_038240465.1 Gemmatales bacterium | reverse complement strand
GAACTATCGTGCGATCACGCCTTGACCGGATCCACCTTCTCCGGATCGATCTTCAACTTGTCAATCGCCTCCTTCACCCGCTGCGGCGTGATCTGTCCCTTGCGCGCCAGTTGAGCCAGCGTCGCCACGACGATGCACTCCGCATCAACCTCGAAATGACGCCGCAAGGCAGCCCGCGTCTCGCTGCGGCCGAAGCCATCCGTGCCAAGCGGATAGAGTCCACCCGGCACCCAGCGCGCAATCATCTCCGGCAGCGACTTCATGTAGTCCGACGCCGCCACAAACACGCCCTCCTCGTTCTTCAGCAGCTGCTCGACGTAGCTCTCGCGCGGCATCTCCAGCGGATGCAGCAGGTTCCAGCGATCCGCGGCGAGGGCCTCGCGGCGCAGCTCCTGATAGCTCGTCGCGCTCCAGACGTCGGCTGAGACACCGAACTCCGCCAGTATCTCCTGCGCGCGCAGCGCCTGCGGCAGGATCGGTCCCGAGCCGAATAGCTGCGCCCGCAGTTTCGACGAATGCCCGGCCGGCTTCAGTTTGTACAGGCCCTTCAAAATGCCTTCCTCCGACCCCTCCGGCATCTTCGGCATCGTGTAGTTGTCGTTGTAAAGCGTGATGTAGTAGAAGACATCGTCGCACTGCTCGTACATCCGCCGGATGCCGTCGCGGACAATCGCGGCCAGTTCGTACGCATAGGCGGGGTCGTAACAGACCAGGTTCGGGATCGTCGAGGCCAGGATGTGGCTGTGGCCGTCCTCGTGCTGCAGCCCCTCGCCGTTCAGCGTCGTCCTGCCCGCCGTCGCGCCCAGGAGGAAGCCGCGACAGCGCATGTCCCCCGCCGCCCAGGCCAGGTCGCCGATGCGCTGGAAGCCGAACATCGAATAGTAGATGTAGAACGGGATCGTCGGCACTCCATGCGTGGCATACGCCGTTCCCGCCGCGATGAACGACGACATCGAACCCGCCTCGGTGATGCCCTCCTCCAGGATCTGGCCATCCGTCGATTCGCGATAGGCCACCTGCATCTTGTCATCGACCGGCGAATAACACTGGCCGATCGAGGAATAAATCTTGAACGTCGAGAACCACGGGTCCATGCCGAAAGTCCGCGCCTCGTCGGGGATGATCGGTACGACGAACTTGCCGAGACCGGCGTCCTTCATCAGCCGGGCCATCATGTCCACCAGCACCATAGTCGTCGAGGGTGTCTTGTCGCCCGATCCCTTGGCGTAGGTGGATACGAACGCGGCAGCGGGGGCCTTCAGCGTGGGACACTTCACCTGTCGTTCCGGCACGGAGCCGCCCAGCGCCTGGCGTCTCTCCTTGAGGTATTTCATCTCGGGCGAATCGTCGTGCGGCTTGTAGAACTCGGCCCGGGCAACGGCCTCGTCGGACAGCGGCAGCGCGAAACGATTGCGGACCTCGTAGAGAGTCTTCTCCTTGAGCTTCTTGGCCTGGTGCGTGGTGTTCATGCCCTCGCCGGCCTCGCCCAGGCCATAGCCCTTGATGGTGCCGGCCAGGATGACCGTCGGCCTGTCCTTGCATTCGACGGCAGCCTTGTAGGCGGCATAGACCTTGTCCGGATCGTGGCCGCCGCGCTTCATCCGGGCCAGTTGCTCGTCGTTGAGATGAGCGACCAGTTCGAGCAGTTCGGGATGCTTGCCGAAGAAATGCTCGCGCATGTAGCCGCCGCCCTCGACGACGTATTTCTGCAGTTCGCCATCGACGATCTCATTCATCCGCTGGACGAGCAGGCCGCTCTTGTCGCGGGCCAGCAGCGGGTCCCAGTCGCTGCCCCATAGCACCTTGATGACGTTCCAGCCCTCACCGCGGAAGCCGGCCTCCAGTTCCTGAACGATCTTGCCGTTGCCGCGCACCGGACCGTCGAGACGCTGCAGGTTGCAGTTGATGACGAAGATCAGGTTGTCGAGCTTCTCGCGGGAAGCGAGCTGAATGGCGCCGAGCGTCTCCGGCTCGTCGCATTCGCCGTCGCCGAGGAAGGCCCAGACGTGCTGGCCGCTGGTGTCCTTCAAACCGCGATGCTGCAAATAGCGATTGTAGCGCGCCTGGTAGATGGCCATGATCGGCCCCAGGCCCATGCTGACGGTGGGGAATCGCCAGAAGTTCGGCATCAGCCAGGGATGCGGATACGACGACAGCCCGCCGCCGGACGCGAGTTCCTGACGGAAGTTCTCCAGCAACTTCGCCGACAACCGGCCTTCGAGGAAGGCGCGGGCGTACATGCCGGGCGAGGCATGGCCCTGGTAATAAATCTGGTCGCCGCCGCCGGGGGAGTCGGGACCGCGAAAGAAGTGGTTCTGGGCCACTTCGTAGAGGGTGGCGCAGGAGGCGAACGTGGAGATGTGTCCGCCGAGGGTGCTGTCTTTGAGGTTGGCGCGGACGACCATGGCCATCGCGTTCCAGCGCACCAGGCTCTTGATGCGCCGTTCGATGTCGCGGTTGCCGGGGAAAGCGGGCTGTCGATCCGTCGGGATGGTGTTGATATAGGGCGTGTTGGCGCTGAAAGGCAGTTCGACGCCGGAGCGAAACGCCTTGTTCCGCAGTTGGGTCAGCAAATAGCCGGCCCGGTCGGCGCCCTCGGTCTGCAGGACGCCGTCGAGCGAATCGAGCCATTCGCGCGTCTCGGAAACGTCGCTGTCGCCGTTGACGTTGTGGGTCCCGTTGACTGTATCGGCCTTGTCTGTCTTCATGGCCTTGGATCCGCCCCTTTTGAAAATCCAATGAAAATAGGCAAGTGAATCCTTTTCTACCCGTCATTGTATTGGTAGTCTTTGAAGCAACGCAGACGTGGTTAGCCGCGGGTCCGGCCTTCTGGGGAGGATCGCTCGTCATGGGGGAGATACTGCTGGAGGGAGGGATCGCTTTTGCAGCGGCCTTCCTGCTGGGGACATTCGTCGAGTATGCGGTGCATCGGCTGATGCACCATCGGCTGTTTCTGGGCAAGAAGCACGCCGAACATCATCGCGACGGCTGGGGACAGGGCTGGCTCGGTGAGTTCGGCGACTACTTCTTGCCGACGATTCCGTTACTCTGGCTCGGTTTTCTCTATTCGATCCCGGTGGGCGTCGGCTGGGCGCTGGGCGGCTTAGTCTATGCGTCGCTGGCGGCCTATTCGCATCAGCTGCAGCATGAGAACCCGGACATGGTCTTCTGGATGCCTCGTCCGGTCCATTATCTTCATCACAAGCATCACATGTGGAAGAAGAACTTCGGCATCGCGGTCGATTGGTGGGACCACGTCTTCGGGACCTACGAAAAAGTCGAATGGCAGCGAACGAAGCCGATGCGCGAACACGGACTGGGCGCTCTGTTTCGTATCACCTGGCTGTGGCGCAAGGAAGCAACTCCGGAAAAGAAAGAGCAGCACGCGGTGAGTTGAGGGAACCCGGTTCTTGCTTTGCGTTTCGCGCTCCTGAGTCTGGCGTTTGAGGTCGGCGTCATCGAGGTCCAGGTGGTCCATGCGCTGGAGATCGGCTAACGAGTACAGTTCTTTTTCCACAATCTCGCGGGAAGCGCGACCCAGGGGGGTAATGTGCGCTTCTCCCTCGCGGTTTCGGACAACCAGCACCTGGCCAGGCGAAACTCCCCTTCCGGAGAGAAGATCCGCGCTGTGGGTCGTCAGAAGGATCTGGGTCCGCTGCGTCGCGTCGTCGAGAGCATCCACAAGCACCTGCATTGCGGCCGGGTGCAAGGCCGTTTCCGGTTCCTCAATACCGACCAATCCCGGATAGCCAACGGGCAGCACGATCTGGAATGCAGCCAGGAGAGAGGCAAGCGCCCTCAGCGTCCCGTCCGACATGTCAGCGGCGTCGAATTCCAGGGGTAATCAGGAGTCCCGCCCTGAACCCGAAAGTGAACGGTTTCAAACTCTCCGTACCGAACCGCCTCGAAGTCCTTGACTTCCTCGGCGATGAGCCTCAGATAGTCCCGAACCCTTTCGAGGGACTCTTGATCGATCTCGCGCAGCCCGGCAATGGCACTGGCGAGGTTGCTCCCGTCCTTTGCCAATTCCCAGCCGGGGTTCGGTTTCTGCAAAGAGCGGATGGCGTCCGGTGAGAAGTTGTAGAAGCCCATGAGCGCCAGCTTGCCGCTCAGCTCGACAAAGGGCTGCGTCCCGATGATGCTGAGAACGGGGAGGTCAGGGCGTCGGGCAGAGACAAGCTCCCGAGAATGAGGCAGGGAAAGCGGCTCGGTGGAATCAAGCTTCGAGCGCCAGCGGCTAATGACGCCGTTATCAACTTCAAAGCCTCCATTCAGCCGGCGTGTCTCATCGCTAATCTGAAGCGATTCTCGGCTGATGGTTGGGGCCGCATGCACACCTGCGGCGATCTCAAGGCCGTATGTCGCGGAGAAAACCCGGCCTGTGAGATCAGGCACTTGCCCCATTTGCGGCCCTCTCCTTACCGAAGGGCCATTGCGATCACTAATCCGCTCACACGGAGCGCCGCAGGTGAAGGCAGCCTCGATCTCAATTTCGATTGTCGGAGCGTTCAGTTTGCGGCAGGCAACGGAAGACCAGCCGCCGTGGCGCTTCACGGCGGCCGTCGCCCCGCTGTCCACCACGTCTCGCAGAAATGCAAGGGCGTCGAGGAAGTTGCTCTTCCCGGCCGCGTTTCGTCCTACCAGGATCGTCAGCGGCTGGAGAGGCACGTCGCAAAAAGCGATGCTCTTGTAGCCCCGGATGCGCACCCGTCGAATGAACGCGGGCTTGGTCCAGTCATCCATCGCTTCGACAGGCTCTTTGCCTGGCATGGTGGTCATGGTAGCACTTCCACGGGAATGTCGGTGAAGGCAGACAGCCTAACATCGTTGGTCAGGAAGCTGTCACAGCCAGACTCCACTGCGGCGGCCAGGTGAAGCGAATCCGCCAACTTGAAGTTGTGCGTGGCCCGGATGAGGGTAGCCCGGTCAAACACTGCCGTCGTAATCGGAACAAGGCGAACATCGGAACGAGTGAAGAACGCATCAAAGTCGGCCAGCGTCGTCGTGGCACCGAGTCTGAGAGGCTTGACTCGACACTCCAGGCGAGTCAAGTCGCTGAACGCCGCCACGTCACCGGCGGCACGCATCGCGGCCATGCGAGCCACCGCCCGGACGTTGAATGGCCCGATCGTGTCGAGGAAGTAGATCAGAATAACGCTATCGCAGTAGATGACCATTACGGCTGCTCCGACTTTTGGCCTTGCGAGTCTACTTCGTGAAGCAGGTCGTCGATGCGATCCCCTTCCCGCAACCACTCGATGTGGGCGTTCGTCTCCTGTTCATTCATGAACGGGTAGTCCGCTGCCTCGCGGTCGGCCCGAATGCGTTGGAGGCACTGGAACCAGTCCTCCTTCAGAGGAGACGGCTCTGATCCCGCGCGCAGCACGACCGTGACCCGCCCCGGCGGGAGGTTTGGCTTCTCGTCCAGCACCAGCGTCCCGTCGGCCTGGAGCGTCCCTTCGATCACGTTTTCGGTCAGGTTCATTACTTGGCTCCTTGTTCTGAATCCTATTTCATTTTACTCGGAGAAGGTGCTGTCCTGTCGGTGTTCACCCTGCCTTTCCTCGTCGTCTCGCAACCACTGGAGGTGGGCTTCCATGTGGGCTTCCATCTCGGCTTCGGTCATGAAGTGATAGCCCGCCGCTTCACGTTCTGCCCGGACCCGTTGCATATATGGCCACCAGCCTTCCTGAGTCGGGCTAGTGCCGCATCTCTCAAACAGCCTGTTGAACGACAATAGAAATGTCCGGTCTTAACACGATAGAAATGTCCTCCTTGCCCAGGCCAAGGAGGAGCCATGACTATCGATGTGTTTTCTACGGACCGGACTCCCATGAGTCAGAAGGAACGCGATGTCCTCAAGGTCATGCACGGCGTCCTCAAAGGAGAACGCACCCAGGCGCAGGCCGCTCACTTGCTTCAGATCACCGTCCGACAGGTCCGGCGTATTCAGCGCCGGCTTGAGGCCGGCGGAGACCAGGCCCTCATCCACGGCTTGCGCGGCAAACCCTCCAACCACCGCTGCGACCGTGCCTTTCGGCGAGCCGTCCTGGCGGCCTATCGCCGCCACTACCATGACTTTGGCCCCACCTTCGCCAGCGAGAAGTTGGCCGACGACGGGCTGAAGGTCCGTCCGCAAACGCTGCGGCGTTGGCTGATCCAGGAGGGGCTGTGGCAACGCCGGCGCCGCCGCGACCCGCACCGCAGCCGCCGGCCACGCCGCGAATGCTTCGGCGAACTGGTGCAGATGGATGCCTCCATCCACGACTGGCTCGAGGGGCGTGGCGAAGAGATGGTCTTGATCACCATGATCGACGATGCCACCAGCTACACCCTGGCACGCTTCTATCCGGCCGGCACCACCGAGGCGCACATGGACCTGATGGGGCGATGGCTGCGCCAGCACGGGCGGCCTCTGGCGACGTATACCGATCGGCACAGCATCTTCGAGCCGCAGGACAAGGGGCGGGCGTTGCCCGAGGGCCGCACGCAATTCGGGCGGGCCCTGGACGAATTGGGCATCGAACTGATTCGGGCGCACAGCCCCCAGGCCAAAGGCCGGGTCGAGCGTTCCTTCGGCACCGCGCAGGACCGCTGGGTCAAGGAACTGCGTCTGGCAAAGGTGAAGACCCGCGTCGAGGGGAATGCTCTGCTGGAGCGGCTGTTGCCCGAGCACAACCGACGCTTTTGCAAGCCGGCCCGGCAAGCGGCCGACGCGCATCGGCCGCTGGGGCCAGGACACGATCTGGCAGCGATTCTGTCGATCCAGGAGACGCGTGTGGTGTCCAACGACTACACCATTCGCTTCCGCAACCGCTTCTATCAGTTGCTCAAGCCCGTCTATCCCGGGCAGAGAGGAGGGAAAGTGGTCGTCGAGTTGCGGCTGGACGGCAGCCTGGCGATCCGCTTCAAGAAGCACTACCTGCCGTATGAAGTTGTTCCGCTGGCGGCTCAGACTGGGGGTTCTGCCCCCAGACCCCCGGAGTTTAGCGCTTTGGCGGCCGACGCCAGCAGTACAGAAGAAGAGGGCCGGGACTCGTCTGAGGAGTCCGCGGCCCCTGGCGTACAGCCGTCCGCCGGGCGCTCGGGTCGCACTCCTGCGGAGCCCTATCCTCCCGACGGCGAGACGAAGGATACCGCCAAAGGAAAGCGGCGTCCAGCCGAGGATCATCCCTGGCGGAAGCCGTTCAAACCGCAAAAGTGACATACCCCTGACACCGGACATTTCTACTGGCGCCAAAATGAGGACATTTCTATTGTTGCCTGACAGCATCTCTCAAACAGCCTATCACATAAACTGGAAATAGCGTATGCTGCCTGGTCCCTCGATTGTGAGGCAGGAGATCGACCAATGCCAGGGAAGGCCGCGAAGATCATCGTCAGCGAAAGGCAGCAGGACCTGCTGAGGGAATTCAGCAAGTCGCGCACGGCCAGCAAGGGCGTGGTGCAGCGGGCGACAATCATTTTGCTGGGCTTCGCCGGCCTGCTGAACGAGGCGATCGCTGTGCAGGTCGGCCTCAACCGGCTGCAGGTGGGCAT
>JBBSDR010000268.1:0-7551 GCA_038240465.1 Gemmatales bacterium | reverse complement strand
CCAACGCCATCGTCTTCGATGTCAACTTCTGGCACTGGCGGGCGATCGTCGAGGCGATCCGGTCCCTCGGAGTGTTGACTGAGAGCCAGGTCGATGCACTCCACGAGCAGTGGATCGGAGAACTGACAGAAGACGAGGCCCGTGCCGTCGCGGGGGCGATCCGCGAGCGCCTGCTCCCGGCGCTGGGGGAGGACGAGCGATTGCTCCTGGACGGGCGGCGGACGACCGAGCCGGACGACGGGACGTTCTACCGGGAGCCTGCCGAGCAGCACAAGAACTATAGCACCAACCGCCGGGTACTTGAGGAGTTCGTCAGGTGTTGTGAGACGTGCGGCGGGTTCCGGGTGTCGTGACGCAGCGGCCGGATCTCTTCCAGGCGGTCGTCTGTCAAGTGCCTTTGCTCGACAGGAATCGCTATCATCACTTCCTGCTCGCTCGGCTGTGAATCCCCGAGTACGGCAGCGCCGACGATCCACAACATCGGCCCATTTTGCCGCGGCAAGGTGCTGGAGGAAGTTGATCGACTCGTGGTCCTTCGTCTTCGCACAACGGGGCATGAAGGTGTAGAATCCGGGAGTCGTCTCGGGATGAGACGCCGTTATTCAAGGAGGACTCGCGATGAACTCGGCCGATATCCTACCGCGAACGCTGCCGCCGGCTGACGATCCGTTCCGCTATGGCTGGAGAGAGGATTTCGTCCGGCATCCGGACGGCACGACGGGACTCGTCTGCACGCCGCTGGCGCTGGAAGACCTCATCCATCCCGAGGAGAACTACAAAATCGTGAACGGCTCACGCCATGAGGAGGAACGCTACTACATCTGGGGCGTGATCCGGCACCGCCTCGGCGACGATGAAAACGCGCTGGCCCTGAGCGACACGGGCGTCTACTGGAACGACGAGACGCTGCGCCATCACAGTCCCGACATCAGCGTTATGTTTGGCGTCAAGGAGCCTCGCGATAGCTGGTCCTCGTTCCACGTCGCCGAGGAGGGGGTCAAGCCGAGCCTGATCGTCGAGTTGACCTCGCCGCACAACCGCAGTAACGACCTGGTGATCAAACTGGAACACTATCACCGGGCTGGAGTCCTCTGGTACATCATCGTCGATCGGATCCAGAACGAGGGGCCGCCGACGCTGATCGGCTTTCGCTGGACGGAGGAGTGCTACGTCGAGTTTCCGCCCGACGAAAACGGTATGCTTCTGCTGGAGCCGCTGGGCCTGAAGCTCGGCGTCCGTGACGACCGCCTTGCGTTGTTCGATGCGGCCACCGGCGAGGAGCAGGGCGATTACAACGCCGTTCGCGAGGCCCTCGAACAGGAACGCTTCGCGCGCCAGGAGGCGGAAAAGGGCCGCAAGGAAGCTGAGGACCAGACGCAAAAGGAAGCGGAGGCGCGCAAGGCCGCCGAAGAGGCCCGCAAGGAGGCCGAGGACCACGCGCGCATGGAAGCCGAGGCACGCAAGGTCGCCGAGGACCATGCGCGCCTGGAGGCTGAGGCACGCAAGGACGCCGAAGAGACAGCCCGCACTGCTGCCCTGCGAGCCACGGCGGCCGAGGAGAAAGTCGCGGACCTGCTGCGACAACTGCAACAGCTCCAGGCCGCTTCCACACCAAAGGAACACCCATGAGATTACCTCGAAGTCTCGCCGTCCTGTTGCCGCTCCTCGGCGCGTTCGCCCTTGCGGCAGCACAGCCTCCTCCAAAGCCGGCCGATGTCCGCACAGATTCTCGGCAGGACGTCAGCCCCGAGGCGGCGCACTACCGCATCGTGACATTGCCGATTCCTCAGGGCGTTGTCCTCGAAGTCGGCGGGCTGGCGATGCGGTCCGACGGCAAGCTGCTCTGCTGCACGCGCCGCGGCGACGTCTGGCTCATCAGCAACCCGGCCGCCGACAATCCCGACGACGTCAAGTACAAGCTCTTCGCCACAGGACTGCATGAAGCGCTGGGGCTGGTCGTCGATGGCAAGAATGTCTACGTCACGCAGCGGCCCGAATTGACGAAGCTGATTGCCAAGGATGGGGAAGTCGCGGATGAGTATGTGACTGTCTGCTACAAGTGGGGCGTCTCGGGCGATTATCACGAGTTCGCTTTCGGGCCGGCGCGCGACAAGGCCGGCAACTTCTACGTCACGCTCAACGTCGGGTTCGGCGGCGGCCATCAGGCAAAGGCGCCCTGGCGCGGCTGGCTCGTCAAGATCACGCCGAAGGGAGAAATGATCCCGTGGGCGACGGGACTGCGTTCGCCCAACGGCATTCGCATGAGTCCCGACGGCGATCTCTTTTACTGCGATAACCAGGGCGAATGGGTGGCGACGAACAAGATGCACCACGTCCGCGAGGGTGACAACTATGGCCATCAAGCGCCGCTGCGCTGGGTCAAGCAGTCGCCGTTCGCGAAACTGCTCAAGGAGAGCTATCCGGCCGGCATGCTCTACGACGGCCAGCAGGGCAGCAGCGACGAGGGGGGCTTCCCTCCGCACACGCCGCCCACCATCTGGTTCCCCTATGGCCGAATGGGACAGTCCGCGAGCGAGCCGATCTGGGATACGACGAAGGGCAAGTTTGGACCCTTCGCGGGCCAGTGCTTCGTCGGCGATCAGACGAAATCGACGATCATGCGCGTGTATCTGGAGAAGGTCAACGGCCGCTTCCAGGGAGCGTGCTTCCCGTTCCGTTCCGGCTTCCAGTGCGGCATCAATCGCCTTGAATATGGCCCGGACGGCAGTCTCTACGCCGGCCAGACCAATCGCGGCTGGGGATCGCTCGGCGGCAAACCCTATGGCCTGCAGCGCCTCGTCTACACCGGCAAGCTGCCATTCGAGATTCTCGCCATGAAGCTGACGAAATCCGGCTTCGACCTGACCTTCACGAAGCCGCTCGATGCCGCCAGCGCCGAGAAACCGGCTGCATACAGTTTGCAATCGTTCACCTACAACTACTGGCCGAACTACGGCTCGCCCGAGGTCGATCGGCGCGGCGAGAAGGTGGCCGGCGTGCAGGTGTCGAAGGACAAAACGACGGTATCGCTGAAGGTAGACGGGTTCCGTCGCGGCCGGGTCTACGGCCTGAACCTCGACGGCGTCAAGTCGACCGACGGCGATCCAGTGCTGCATCCCGAGGCGTACTACACTCTGAACGAGGTCCCCTGAGAAACCACAAGAAGAAGAGTTTGACCACGAATCACACGAATCACACGAATGAAGAAAAAAGACACATTTGAGGAAGAAAAAAGCAGAGCCAAGAAAAGTTATGGGTCAGATACGGTTGTTGTGCTTCTTGTCTTCTCTTACCCAATCCTCCTCTTCTTTCTTCTTCTCTGCTTTCTGTGATCTTTTTTGTCTTCATTCGTGTGATTCGTGTGATTCGTGTGATTCGTGGTCAAACTCTTTTTTTCTGTCGGTGAGGCTATTCCGTGTTTGACCTGGCGCTGACCGATTCGCGGCATCCGCTGCACCTCTTTCACATGGAGATGGCGCTCGAAGAAGCGCGCCTGGCAGCCGATGAGGACGAGGTGCCAGTCGGGGCCGTCATTGTCTCCGTCGAACGCGGCGTCATCGCCAGCGCTCACAATCAGCGCGAACAACTCAAGGACCCGACCGCTCACGCTGAGATGATCGCCATCACCCAGGCGGCACAGTCCCTGCAATCGTGGCGACTCGAACAGACCATTCTCTACGTCACCCTCGAACCGTGTCCCATGTGCGCCGGGGCCATCGTTCAGGCACGCATTCCACTCGTCGTTTACGGTTGTGCCGATCCCAAGGCCGGCGCCTGCGACTCGCTCTTCCAGATCACTTCCGATCCCCGGCTCAATCATCGGGCGCAGATTGTCAGCGGCGTCCTCGCGGAGCAGTGTTCCGCCCTGCTGTCCGCCTTCTTCGCCGCCAAACGCCAGCTCGGCAAGAAGTGAAACTTCGCTTCCTCCGTCCCGGGCGCTCGATCCGGCACGAGCGCCTCGCGATGGAATCGCATCAGTCCATTCCCAGCCCGCGCTTCGCGTGATAAACTTCAGTGAGGCGTTTCGCCCACTCGGCCCATCCCATCCCACGAGCGATCCGATGAATTCACTTCGCTGTCTTCCCCTCGTGCTCCTGCTCGCCGGCGCCGCGGCCGCCCAGCCGGATCGCGATAACCTCTACTCGGCTCCGCCGCTGCCGTCGGCCGACGTCCTCGAACGGCTCAATCTGAAGCTGGCGTGGACGGCCTTCGCGCCGGTGGAGAACCGGCGCGATGGGCTGCTCAGCGTGCAGGTCGCCCCGATTCGTATCGACGGCAAGCCCCAGATGCGTTTACTCGTCCAGACCCGCAGCGGTGTTGTCGTCGAGTTTGACGGCGAAACCGGACAGCAACTGTGGCGTCTCCGGGTCGGCAACCCCGGCACCGCCGCTCATGGGCTGGGATTCAACAATGCCGATGTGGCGGCCGTGCGCGGACCGGAGCTTTACGGCATCAACCGCAAGGATGGCACCCTGCGCTGGAAGATGTCTCTCCGGGGCGTCCCGGCGGTGACGCCTCTCATGGACGCCAGGCACCTCTATCTGAACATCAACACCG
The DNA here is from genome assembly GCA_038240465.1 of Gemmatales bacterium. Taxonomy (GTDB): domain Bacteria; phylum Planctomycetota; class Planctomycetia; order Gemmatales; family Gemmataceae; genus JBBRIK01. The sequence continues at coordinate 2,994 of JBBSDR010000268.1, read as the reverse complement.
ACCGGGTCGAGTTCTACGATCTGCCCCTGGAAAGAGACGGCGCCCCGATCCTGGCTCGCACGCATCGCACCTCGATTCCGTTGCAACTCGAGCCGGCGCAGAGCGGCGTGTACCTCTTCTATCCCAGCCCGCGCGGCTCGGTGTCGGTCCTGGACAAGGAAACGTCCGGACTCGCCGTTCGTTATGATACCGGCGCTGGACTCTCGGCCGGTCCAGGAGTGCATGAGGCCGAGGCGGGCGTCTACATCGGCTCGCGCGACGCCAACCTTTACGGTTACTCGCTCATCCAAGGGGAAGCAAGCTGGCGCTTCACCACCGGCACGCCGGTCGAACGCAAGCCCTTCGTCAACGACGAAGACGTCTACGCGACGGCGACGCAAAAAGGAGTGTTCCGCCTCAACCGGCGCGGCCTGACATCGACGAGACTCACCGAACTGCTGGAACGGCGCGGGTTCGCGACCTCGCCCCAGATCGATGAAGTGATCAAAGAATTGACTCCAAAGAAACAGGACGGCAACCCGGCGTCGATCCTGTCATTGATGCTGCAAAAGCGCTATCTCACCGAGGACCAGAAATCGAAACTGCGCTATCGCGCCGGCGAGGACGTCTGGGTGAACCCGGAAGGCGATCGGGTAGTGGCGGTCAATCCTAAGTTTGTCTACGCCATGGACGTCGCCGGCCGGTTGCTGGTTATCGATCGCGATCGCGGCCGGACCCTGAGCCGGTTCGACATGCGCGGCTATCCCGTCGGCATCAGCAACGAACTGACCGATCGCCTCTACCTGGGCGCTCATAATGGTCTGCTTATCTGTCTGCGCGATCGCGAATATGTCGCGCCGAAAAAGATGAAGTCCCTCTACGAGCCACCTCCTCCCCTCAAGGATCCGAAGGACCCCAAGGATCCGAAGGGCCCTAAAGATCCTCCTCCGGCGGCCGGTGGAGGGTGAGGGGTGTGACGTTCCGCGCGAAACGCAATGCAATCTGGTGGCGAGGGGGCGTCGGCGCGGTGCTGGTCCTCGCCATCGGCGTCCCTCTGCTGTTGCCGCTGCTCGATCTCCTTTTCACTCCCCAAGCGTGGCTGGCATGGAGTGAGGGCGGGCGTCTGCTCGCCCTGGCGAAGAACACCCTGGCCCTGGTCGCCGGCGTGGTGCTGCTGGCGCTACCCCCGGGCGTCGCGCTCTCTTTCCTGCTCTTCCGCACCGACCTGCCCGGCCGGCGCGGTCTGCAGTTCCTCATCCTGTTGACGCTCTTCGTCCCGCTGCCCTTGCTCGTTTCCGGATGGATGACGGTTGATGCGTGGAGTGGGACGTTCGGGCTGTCTGGCCTTGGCGGGGCGGTCGTCCTGCACAGCCTGGCAAGTCTGCCCTGGGTCGTCCTCCTCATGGGCGCCGGTCTGGGGTGGGTCGAACGCTCCCTCGAGGAAGACGCTCTGACCGCGGCGCGTCCCAGTCGCGTCCTGCTGCACGTCACATTGCCCCGTGTCCGGCTCGCCCTTGCCGCCTCGGCCCTGTGGCTGGCCGTGCAGACTGCCTCGGAAATCGGCATCACCAACCTGTTCCAGGTTCGCACGTTCGCGGAGGAGGTTTACACCCAACTCGTCCGGCCCGACGTCTCTTCCTCCGATCTAACTGCCGATCTGCTGACGGCGCGCGGCCTCGTCGTGTCGCTGCCTGCCGTGCTGCTGACCGCGCTGGCCGTTCTGGCGGGAGTGGTCCGCTGGCAGGCGCGGGTGCCGCCTCTGGACTCCGCGACAACTCCCCTGGTGTATCGCCTGGGGCGCGCGCGCGGGCCGCTGGCGGTCCTCGTGTTCGTGCTGGTTTGCGGGCTGATTGCGGTCCCTGTACTGGGACTGTTCTGGAAAGCGGGACTGGCGGGTTCTCCGCTGGAGTGGACCTCGGCCGCCATGCTGAGGCAGTTCTCGGCCTCGTTCCGCACCGGCGCTGCGTCGATCGGCCAATCGCTGCTGCTCGCCGGCTGGGTGGGCTGTCAGACGGCGCTGCTGGCCCTGCTGGCTTGCTGGCTGGCGCGCGACAGTCGCCCCTTCCGCATCCTCGTTGGCAGCCTGGTTGTACTGGCCCTGGCGCTGCCGGGTCCGATTGTCGGACTGGGCATGAAACAGACGATTGCGCTTGTACTGAAGTTGACGGACTCGGAGATGCTGGCGCAGGCGTTGTATCATGGTCCGTCCTTGCTGCCGGTGGCGTGGGTGCAGACGGTCCGGCTGTTTCCGGTGGCGATGGTGCTGTTATGGCCGGTCGTGAGGCTGCTGCCGGGCGCGCTTCTCGAAACTGCCCGTCTCGAAGGAGCCAGCCCGGGACAGGAGTTTCGCCACGTCGTCTTTCCCCTGGCGTTTCGCACCTGGCTGCTGGCGGTCCTCGTCGTCGCAGCCCTGTCGCTGGGCGAGATCAGCGCGAGCAAGTTGGTCTGCACGCCGGGAGCGTATCCGTTCGCGGTGAAGCTGTTCATGGACCTGCACTTTGGCGTCGGCGGTGATCTGGCGGCTCGCTGTCTGTTTTTGCTTGCGGCCGTAACGGCGCTGGCCGGGCTACCGGCGCTGGTGCGACGCTAGCTCCTCGTTCCCACGCTCTGCGTGGGAACGGCTCTTCGACGCTCTGCCTCGCGCGAGTCCGAAGAAGCAAGGCTTCGGTCTGCGAGACGGCTGCAGGTGGTTCTCCCTTCTATCAAACCACCCCCTTCTGCTTCCGCACCGCCAGTTGAGGTATGGTCCGTGCAACGAATGCGTGGCATGGAGTCTCCCCAGCGGGCCGGTCAAGACAGCGAATGGGAATGTCCTTCCGGCCATTGTCGCGGGAGGTTGGGCAAGTTCAAGCTCGGGTTCCAGCCCGGATGGCCGCGAATGGCCCTATCGGCATCCGTTCTGCAAGCACACTCCTGGATCTGATCCGCCGAAAAAGCGCTATTATTACCTCGGCAAGAAAGTAGCTCACTTGTAGCCGAAGTCGCCAGACTTCGGGTGCCTTGCTGGCCCGAAGT
>JBBSDR010000267.1:0-7556 GCA_038240465.1 Gemmatales bacterium | reverse complement strand
GATTCCATCGAAAGGTTTCCGTGATGCTTTACACCCCTTCCCCCTTTCCCAGGCTTACTTGGCGCAATGCCAGCTACCTGTTCAAACACGCGCTGATTCAGGACGCCGCTTATCAGTCGATGCTGAAGAAGAAGCGCCAGCAGTATCACCAGAAGATTGCCAGCGTACTGGAGTCGCAGTTCCCCGAACTGACGCAGACCGAACCCGAACTGTTGGCCCGGCATTATGCCGAGGCCGGCCTGGCGGCGCTCAGCACGCCCTGGTGGCTGAAGGCCGGGCTGCGCTGTCAGGCCACGTTTGCCAATACCGAGGCCATTCGCCACTTCACACGGGGTTTGCAGTTGCTGGCCACGCTGCCGCCATCGCGCGAACGCGACGAGCAAGAACTGGCTTTTCAGGTGCCGCTGGGTGTCGCCCTGTTCAGCGAGCGCGGTTACGCCACACCGGAAGTCGGTCTCATCTTCAAGCGCGCCCGCGAACTCTGCATCGAGGTGGGCGGCCCAACCCGGCTCTTCCATGTCCTGTGGGGCATCTGGGCCTGGCGGATCGTGCGCGGCGAACTGGGCCTGTGCGGCGAACTCGCGCAGGAAATGCTGGCGCTGGCGGAAACTCTGGGCGAACCCAGCTTTCTCGCGGAATCGCTCTACATTCCGCAGGTCAACGCGCTTTACGGCGGCGGCTTTCTCACGGCTCGCAGGCACGGCGAGAGGTCGATCGCCTTGCAAGAGCCGGCGGGCTGTCGTGTCCACGCGCAGGGGACCGGGCAATACTGTTCGGTGACGGCGCGGGACTATCTGGCCATGACGTACTGGTATCTCGGCCACGTTGACCAGGGGTTGGCCCTGGCGCGGGAGGCGGCCGCGCTGGGCAAGGAGCTGGCGCACCCCTTCACGCTATCCTTCGCCCACCACCACCTCCTTCAGGTCCTTCTGTGGAGCCGGCTCTGGGAGGAGGCGCTGCCGCTGGCGGAGGAAGCGCTGGCCCTGGCCGAGGAGCAAGGGTTTACGTTCTGGCACGCATCCGCGACGATCCATCGCGGCGTCTGTCTGGCTCAACTGGGCCGGTCCGACGAGGGACTGGCGCAGATGCACGCCGGCCTGGATGCCTTCAAGGGTTCCGGGGCCGGCGTCGTCGTGCCGACGTATCATGCCTTTCTGGGCGACGTCTATCTGCGGCGCGGGCAATTCGACGCGGCACTGAAAAACCTGGAGGAGTCGTTCGTCTGGGCTTATCGGTCGCAGCAGCTCTGTCACGAGGCCGAGACCCATCGTCTGAAGGGTGAAGTCCTGCTCGCCTGCTCGGAGACGCGACAGGCGGAGGTGGAAGTCTGCTTCCACAAGGCGATTGAGGTGGCGCGGAGCCAGCAGGCGAAATCCTGGGAACTGCGGGCGACGTTGAGCCTGGCCCGTCTATGGAGCAAACAAGGAAGACGCGGCGAGGCACGAACCGCGCTGGCAGCAGTCTATGGGTGGTTCACCGAAGGGTTTGACACGCCCGATCTGGTGGAAGCGAGGCTGTTGTTGGCTGAGTTGTCGGAATAACGGGATTCCTCATGAAATGAGGGAAGAAACGCTAGCGCGAATGGTGCCTCAGTGCTTGCCCAGCAGCGCCGTCAGCACCTCAATAACGATCAGGATAACGACCGTGACTTCGAGCAATTCCCCTCGCGCCGTCGCGGCCTGATCCGAGAGCGTCTTGTACACACTCTCGATCACTTCCAACTTGCGATGGATGCTCTCTTCCCACTCCGGCAGATGAAACCGCTCGGCCAGCAGACGATAGGCGCGGGCCAGATACTGATCTCCCACCAGCTTCAGCACGTTGCCGGTCCGCTCGAAGACCTCGTTGGCATCGACCTTCAATTCGCCGAGTTGACGCAGAGGCGCGTGAAACATACTCAGCGGAAAACGCCAGCGCGACGACTGCGGCTGGATCTGCCGATAGGCGACGGCGAGGATGTCGTCCAGGCGATTGTCGATGTAGCGATATTCGAGCAGTTGCACGTTGCTCAGCTCGATGACCTGCAACGTCTCCTCGCAGTGTTCGTCAATTAGCACAGCGGCCGCCCAGTCGGCCAGAAACAGGTCCGCCGGCGAATAGCTGACACGCAGCCGGACGGCGTCTTTCAACTCCTCAGCACTGAGGGAGTTCGCCTCCAGGGCAAGAAGGCTGGCGAGCCAGGGCGTGTGCCGCTCGACAAGGGTCTCGGGTGCCAGGGCCGGGGAGGGCGGAAACTCGAAGACGAGGTACTCCTCGCTGAGATCGTGACGCCATTCGGGTTTGCTGATCGCCGGCTTCAGTTGCTGATGCAGCGGCGTGAGCGCGGAGCGCGTCATCAGGACGAGCGAGGCCGGATCGGCGAGCCAGCCGGCCAGGCGCGTCAACTGCGCCGGCGTCAGTTGGAACGGCACCTTGAGCGAGGCGCTGACGGCGGCGAAGTCAAAGAGGGTGGCATCGACCTCGACGAGCAACTGGCCGATTTCCGGCATCTGCACTGAGAGATGGCCGAGGACGAACCGCAGTGGCGCCAGACGATAGGCGATGGACGATGGCGTGCGTGGCCGGCGCGCCAGGGCCTGGACCTCGGCGGGGACGAGCTTGCGCGCCCGCTCCAGATCGACCTCCTCACCCCAGTCGAAGGCGACGAAGACGTGCAGCGTGCCGGTCAGCGGCGTATCGTCTGCCAGCGTGTCAATGGTCGTCCCCTCCTGCAATTCGCCGCTTGCGCTGGTGAAGCGAACTCGACTCATGGGGACTTCGGCTGCGGCACCTGCTCTCCACCCATCAGGGCGAAGAACTCCTCGAAAAGGTAGCCGCTGTCGTGCGGGCCGGCCGACGCCTCGGGATGATACTGGACGCTGAACAGAGGCCATTCGCGATGGCGCATGCCCTCGAGGGTGCCGTCGTTGAGGTTGACGTGCGTGGCCTCGACGTTCGCCGGCAGCGTCTCCGTCCGCACCGCGAAGCCGTGGTTCTGCGTGGTAATCTCGACGCGGCCATTTCGCTGATTGAGGACGGGCTGATTGGCGCCGCGATGGCCGAACTTCAACTTGAATGTCTCGGCCTTGAGGGCGAGTCCGAGCAATTGATGGCCGAGACAGATGCCGAAGATCGGCTTCTTGCCGGCCAGTCCACGGATTGTCTCGATGGCATACGTCAACGGCTCCGGATCGCCCGGCCCATTCGAGAGGAAGATGCCATCGGGATTCAGGCTCAGCACCTCGTCGGCCTTTGCAGTTCCCGGCAGCACCGTTACCCGGCAACCGATCTGCACCAGGCAGCGCAGGATATTCCACTTCATGCCGTAGTCGAGCGCCACGACATGCTTCGACGCCGGCCGGGCGGACAGGTAGGTGACCAGCGGCGAGGTGAAGCCCTTGTCCCAGGCGAACGAGGACGCCGGCACCACCTCGCGCACCAGGTCGCGGCCGACGATGCCGGGACTGGTGCGCGCCTTGTGAACGAGCGCGGCGTCGTCGAGATCGCGCGTCGAAAGAATGGCGTTCATGGCGCCGCGCACTCGCAGCCGGCGGACGAGCGCGCGTGTGTCGATACCTTCGAGGCCGATGACGTCATGCTCGCGCAAGTAGGCATCGAGAGTCATCTGCGAGCGGAAATTGCTGGGCATGCGCGCGGCTTCGCGGACGACGAAGCCCTCGACGTGCGGCTTCTGCGATTCGGTGTCCTCGGCGGTGATGCCGTAGTTGCCGATGAGGGGATAGGTCATGGCGACAATCTGTCCCGTATAGGACGGATCGGTGAGGACTTCCTGATAGCCGGTCATGCTGGTGTTGAAGACGGCCTCGCCAAAGGTCTCGCCTTGCGCGCCGAAGCCGCGTCCGGTGAAGACCGTGCCATCCTCGAGAGCCAGCTTCGCCACGACATCCGCCATGCGACGTCCTCGCGTCAGGGGGGCGACAAATCCATTTTACTGTAGCGAGCAGCCTGTTTCACGGCGAGCCGCCTGGTCCCTCCCGAGTTTGCGGACGCTGCCTCCATCAAGGAAGCGGCTTCAGGTGCGTGAAGAACCCTTCCTGCCAGAGTCCCGCGACAGCCTTGTGAACGTACTCGCGGGACACCTCCGGCACCACAACCAGACCGGGTTCAGCCAGATAAGGTTTTCCGGTACGAGCAATCTCTTCGAGATCCTGACCGAGACGTACCGGGTCGTAGAAGTAGAGACTGTGACGCGAACCATCGGTGAACCGCACTTCGACCTCGGGGAGAAACCCCTTGGCCGCATGTTCAAATTCGGCTCGCTCGTCATACCACTCCGGAAAGACGACTGTGTACGGACCTGTTTCTTTTGTCATGGTCCACCTCTCAGGCTTGAACGAGAGCAATCTGATTCAGCGCTTGCTGATACTCATCGAGCGTCATGGGAATCGCAGGGACGATCTCATAATGGTGCTGGTCCCGGCCACGCTGGACGATTTGCAGCGTGACCGGAATATCAGTCACCTGATAGGCACCCCCGAAGCGTTCGAGGTTGTCCGGACGATCAAAGATCGAGACGCCGTGCGTCGTCCTCAATAAGCCGGTGCGGGTATCGGCCCGGACCTCATGCGGCCTGACGGCCAGACTGTTCCCGCCCCGGTAGAACGTCTGATCGCTCATTGTACCCGCCCGCCGCCTGGTTCATCCCTGCCGCAATCCGCGCAGGTTCTCGTAGATCACCCGCACTTGATTCTCCAGGTCTGTCTGACGCTCGCGCTCGGCCTGCACTGTCTCCGGTTTTGCCTTCTCGACAAAGCCCTTGTTCTCCAGCTTCGAGTGCACTCTTTGCAGCGCCTCTTCTTTCTCTGTCTTCTGCTTCTCCAGCCGGGCAATCTCGGCGGTCACGTCGATCAGACCCGCCAGCGACACGAACGCCTCGAAATCGGCATGCACATGCGTCGCCGACTGGCTCGGTTTCGTCACGTCCGGACCGACATGGAGCGTCCCCACACCCGCGAGCAGCTTGATGAACGGCTCAAGTTGACGGAAGTCGTCCGCTACACTCACGCCGCAGCGCACCGAGAGATCGAGGGCCGTTCGCGCCTCGATGGAGTAGCGGTTCCGCGCCTCGCGCACGCCGCGCACCAGTTCCTGCATCCGGGCCATGCGTGTCTCCATCGCCGCGTCGCGCCAGCCCTCCGGGTAGTCGGGCCAGGCGGCGATGGACACACTCTCGGTCGCCGGTTCCGGAGCGGGAAGCCCGCGTTCGAAGGCAGCCTCGTTCACCGCCTGCCACAGTGACTCGGTCACGAACGGCATAATCGGATGCACCAACCGGAGGATGCCGTCCAGCACTCCCACCAGCACGCGCTGGGCCACGGCGCGCTTGTCGTCGTCGCGCAACCGGCCCTTGCTCATCTCCACATACCAGTCGCAGAATTCCGACCAGGTGAACTCATAAATCGCCCGCGCCGCCTCGCTGAAGTGATAGGCAGACAGATGCTCCGTTACGGTCGTCGTGGTCGTCGCCAGCCGGCTCAGGATCCAGCGATCCTCCAGCGGCAGTTCCTCGGGACGCAGGGCGGCCGGCTTGTAGCCGTCGAGGTTCAGCAGCAAGAAGCGCGTCGCGTTCCAGATCTTGTTGGCGAAGTTGCGGCCCAACTCGAAACTCTCCGATGCCTGCTTCGCCGTCGGCAGTTCCGGGTCGGGCGCGGGCCACGGTCCACCGGGCCGAAAGGGCTTCTGACAGTTGGGACAGGTCACCTTCCGCGTCCGCATCGACATGTGCTCCTGCTTCACCGGCACGAGCTTGTCGCAGTGCGGACACACGTTGGACACCGGCATCCGGCTGTCCTGGTTCTCGGTCGCCAGGTAGGTCATCAGAAAGCGCAGGGCATCGGTGCCGTAGCGCTCGATAATGTCGAGCGGATCGATGCCGTTGCCCGCCGTTTTGCTCATCGTCTTGCCGAAGCCGTCGAGCATCTTCGGATGGATGTAGACGTGGCGGAACGGCACCTCGCCCACGTTGTACAGTCCCGTCAGCACCATGCGCGCCACCCAGAGCGTGATGATGTCGCGGCTGGTAATCAGAACGCTGGTGGGATAGTAGTATTTCAGTTCCTCGGTCGGTTCCGGCCAGCCGAGCGTCGAGTGCGGCCAGAGCGCGGAGCTGAACCAAGTGTCCAGCACATCGGCGTCCTGCTCCAGTGGATATTTCGCTCCAATCGCGTCTGCCGGCAGGTCTTCGAGTCCACAGATTAGCCAGCGGCCATTGTCCTCGTCGAGCCGCCAGCACACATCATTGCGTCCGGCAAAGGCGCGCTTCAGTTCCGCCTCGGGACAGGTGGCATACCAAATCGGAATGCGATGGCCCCACCACAGTTGCCGGCTGATGCACCAGTCGCGCTTCTCGCCGAGCCAGTCGAGATAGGTCTTGTCGTAACGTTCGGGGAAGAACTTCACTCGTCCCGAGGTCACGGCATCCATCGCGATCTGGGCCAGTCCCGGCTTGTTGTCCTCGCGGTCGCCCATCTGCACGAACCACTGGTCCGAGAGATACGGCTCGATCGGTGTCTTGCTGCGATCGCTGAAGGCCAGCGGAATCTCGCGATCCTCCTTACCCTCGAAGAAGCCCAACTCCTCCATGGCCTTCGTCACCGCCTCGCGCGCCTTGTAGCGATCCAGGCCGGCGTACTGTCCGCCGTTCTCGTTGATCGTCCCATCCGGATTGAGGATGTTGATCGTCGGCAGATGGTTGCGCACGCCGCAGGCATAATCGTTGTGGTCGTGGGCCGGGGTCACCTTCACGCAGCCGGTGCCGAGCGCCGGATCGACGAGCAGACCATCCGCGATGATGGGAATGTCGCGGTTCACAAGCGGGATTGTCACCGTCTTGCCGATGAGATGCTTGTAACGCTCATCGGACGGATGCACGCACACGGCAGTATCGCCGAGCATGGTCTCCGGTCTTGTCGTCGAAAAGCGGATGAACTCGCCGGGCAGTTCCTTCACGGGATACTTGAAGGTCCAGAAGCCGCCTTTGATGGTCTCCACATAAGTCTCGTCGTCGGCCACCGACGTCTGCAACTGGGCGTCCCAGTTCACAAGGCGTTTGCCGCGAAAGATGTAGCCATCGCGGAACATCGCGAAGAAGGTCGTCCGCACGGCGCGGGCGCAGATTGGATCGAGCGTGAAGCGCGTGCGCTGCCAGTCGCAGCTCGCTCCGAGCGAACGCAGCTGGCCGAGGATGCGCTTCTCGTACTGTTCCTTCCACTGCCAGATGCGCCGCACCAGTTCTTCGCGGCCGAGGTCGTGGCGGGTCTTCTTTTCCTCCTCGCGGATGCGGCGTTCCACCACGGCCTGGGTGGCGATGCCGGCGTGGTCGGTGCCGGGGATCCACAGGGCGTTGTAGCCTTGCATGCGCCGCCAGCGGATAAGGACGTCTTGAAGGGTGTTATTGAGGGCGTGACCCATGTGCAGGGCGCCCGTCACGTTCGGCGGCGGGATCGCGATCGAGAAGCTCGGGCCGGGGCCGTGCGGATCGGGGTGGTCCAGCCCGGAGGCCAGCCAGGCCCGGGTGATACGGGGCTCCGCCTCGGCAGGCTCCCACCGCGTCTTCT
>JBBSDR010000266.1:0-7556 GCA_038240465.1 Gemmatales bacterium | reverse complement strand
CGGTGGGACAGGCGTCTCGCCTGTCCGGACAGGCGAGACGCCTGTCCCACCGGGTAGTTCACCTCTTGCCGGTCGCCTTGGCGTTGCAAGTACCGGGCGACCCGGTGAAAGTTCGTTCTGACGTTGTAGCGGATTCGCGCAGTCCGTCGAAAAACCCGCGGCAAGATGAACCTCGTCCCGCCGGCTCACGTCTACAGAGCGCAGGCGAGCGACGCCATTACTGGCCTCGCTTTGGATTACCGGGGCCATTACTGGCCCCGCTCGCCAAGTGAAGACTGAACGGAAGGGCAAGCCGATGGGCGACGGCACCCGGCCTGAACCCGGGCGGCGCAAGCCTTGAGGGTTCGACTCCCTCTCCTTCCGCTGACACGAGCCGGACGCGACGGCGGCAAAAGAGCCGGCCTCGATGCTCACCGATCCAGCAAAGATAGGTCTGAAGCCGTTCCGAAGCATCGGCGACAGGATCGATGTGGGAGGCCGCCTCCGAACTCTGCCTATCCCGGGAGACATCTTCTTCATTACCCCTTCGTGACTTCCATCAGTTCATCTGGCTTGGAAGTCATACCGAGACACCAGGCAGCTATTTCCGCGCGACAGGCATCAAGTCGCGGGCAGCAAACCTTTCTCGCGAAGGAGCGATCCCACCCACGCGGTTTGCTCAGCAGTCAACGGCGGCTCCGGAACGGGACCGCGGTAGGGCGCAGCACGCCGATACGGGCCGGTGTCGTAACAGCGTTGGAACACAGCCTGTAAATCGACCTTCACGTCCGGATCACCCGGCAGCAGCGGAATGGACAACTCGGGGAGCCGATCCGGCAAACGAATCGGATAGACGAAATACCGCCTCAACTCGTCCATCTGGCGAACGCACACATGGTAGTCGAACGGCCCCGCTTGCGCCAGTGCCAGGTTATACGTCACCGCAGTCGTGTGCTGGCCGCCGCGGAGCAGGTCGATCTCGACCAGATTCACCCGTGAATTGAGAAGCTCCACCTGCTTTTGCAGATACTGCGTCCGCCCGTGAATACCAGGTGTCTTGTTCGTCGGACTCAACACCTCGATAGCTGTGATGAGTGGATGATCTCCCTGGGCCGTATGAATCTCCAGAAAAGATTCACTGACTTCTTCTCCCGCAACGACTACCTCGATGGGAGGACGTGCAACCGCCACGGCTCCGGCAACCTTCTCTGAGACCGCTTTGCCCGGAGGCCGTTCACCACGAAGGATATCGACACCCGGCTCGATAATCCGGTTCGCCGTTTCAATCCAGACTTGTGTCCGAATCTTGACAAAATAGGGTTCCGGCAACGTTGCCTGGAGGGACTCGCGAAGGTAGGTAATGAGGCTGTCGTGGAAATCCGGAAAGAACTCCGGACTCTCAAGATACGGATCCATTCCTGGAAACGGCGATGGCATGGCTTCTCCCTTGCTCAGCAGGTCCCGTCTGTCTGCGCTCAGGAAGCTTGACCGAGGCGCCCTTGCGGCGTACTCGTCTCCTGCTCGCGGTAGCGCGCCTCCTGCTCGTGAATATAGTCGCGCGTCAGAGGGACCGCGTCGCGCTGGCGAGCCAACTGCATGTGGAAGACCATGCCGGAGCCGTGCTGGAATACCATCTCGACGGCGATCAGGTAGAACTCCCACATGCGGCAGAAACGCTCGTCGTACAGCGCCGCCACCCCGGCCCGGTTGGCCTCGAATCGGCACCGCCACTCGCGGATCGTCCGGGCGTAGTGCAGCCGCAGCACCTCGACGTCCGTCACCCACAGCCCCTGCTCCTGGGTCGCGGCGAACACTTCCGACAGGGCCGGCGTGTAGGCGCCCGGGAAGATATACTTGCGCAGCCACGGGCCGGCCGTACTCGGCTGACTCCGCTTGCCGATGGCGTGAATCAATGCCACCCCGTTCGGCGTCAGGAGGTCGCGGACCCTGCCGAAGAACTCGTTGTAGTGGCCCACCCCGACATGCTCGAACATGCCGACCGAGACGACGCGGTCAAACCGCTCCTTCACCTCGCGGTAGTCCTGCAACCGGAACTGAACCTGCCCGTCGAGTCCGAGGGCGCGGGCGCGCTCGCAGGAAACCTTGTGCTGCTCCTCCGACAGTGTCACCCCCGTCACCTCGACACCGGCGACGGCAGCCAGGTACAGGCTGAGGCCGCCCCATCCCGAGCCGATGTCCAGCACCTTCTGCCCCGGCTCCAGCAACAGCTTGGACGCGACGAGCCGCTTCTTGTTCTGCTGGGCCTGCTCCAGGGTGTCGTCCGGACTGGTGAAGTAGGCGCAGGAGTATTGCAGGTCGTCGTCCAGGAACAGTTCGTAGAGCTGCCGGGACAGGTCATAGTGATGGGCGACGTTCCGGCGGGCGGTGCCGACCGGGTTGTACTGTTGCAAGCCGCGCAACTGTCGCCACACCCAGCGGAGCGCGGCCTGGAGCGGGTAGCCGGCGAGCTTCGCCCGGTTGACGGAGAACAGGTGCAGGAAATCGTAGACGGTCGAGCCGTCCTCGAACGTGAGGGTGCCATTGACGAAGGCTTCGCCGACGGCCAACTCCGGGTTGAAGAAGAGCCGCCACGGCAGCAGCCGGCTGTGCAGGCGCATGGTCACGGCCGGCCCGTCAGGCGTGCCGGCGAACTCGCGGAGGGTGCCACCCACGTCGATTACCCGGAGGGTGCCTGTACGGACGAAACGCCGCAGCAGGTGGGAAAGCAGGAACATGAGAATCCCTTCTGGCTCTTGCCGGTCCCTGGCAAACACTGTCGCGCAGATCGCATCGGGCGAATGATACTCCGCCCGTCGCCGATATCGCAAGGGCGGTTTGCCCGTCGCCCCCATTCTGGGCGACGTCCTATAATAGCGTCGGGAGACTCTGGAGACAGAGAATAGCCATGACGATCATGCTTCTACCAGGAATCGCATTGAGTTCGGTTCGGTCGCTTTCCGAAGCCGCTGACCGGGATACGCCCGTTCTGCTGGCCCGCAATCTCCGCGAACTCGCCCTGGCCGCTCGGGTCATTGCCGGGAATGTGCGCACATTCTGGGAGCAGTCTCGCAGCCTGCTTGCCACGGAAGGAATGCAAGCTCCTGAATTGCGAAAGAACACCGCCTTGTTCCTTGAATGCCTGGTGACGCTATCTGAGGCTCTGACACGGATTAACCGATTAGCGAGGCGGATGGGCGATCCGCTGGCGGACGTCTGCTCCAACGTGGCCGAGGTCGAGGCGAGAGTGCAAAGCCTTCAGGCGGAAATCTCCGGCGTTCACGAATTGGTAAGCAGGCCCGTCGGACCTGACTTCCTGGAGCGTGCCAGGAAAGCAGCGGAGGAGGACCCGGGCGTCTACCTCACTCATGAGGAGATGCTCGCCGGTTTCCAGGACCCCGACCATTGAGAGACAGCGGTGTCGTTCTCCCTCGAATACAAGCCCGGAATCCGCGAGTATCTGCGTGGCCTGTCCAGCCTGTCGCGCCAGGGCCGCAATCGCCTCTTCGCCATGATCGATTTCGATCTTCGGCAGCATGGCGATACCCTTCTGGCCGACGCGAATCGTTGCCTGGACGTGGAGAAAGCGATCTTTCAGTATGAACCGGCATTCCTCGATAAAGATGGCGACGGCCTGATTCATCACTTTCGCATCGCTGTGGATGCATCGCCGGCTGCTGTTGGCGTGTTGCGCATCATCTACGTCGAGGAATCATCTCGCTAAACTTGGCGCGCGAGTGCGGCGGACTCCGAAACAGATGCGAGAGTAGGAAAGACAAAGGGACAGATAACAATCTTGCATGTCCCCTTTTCCCGGGTCATTTTCTGGGTAGGATGCAGGCGGGAGGAGAACACCATAATCGAATTGACGCAAGAACAGCGCATCAAGTTGGAATCAGGCAATCCCATCGAGGTCATCGACACCGAAACCGCAGAAGCCTACCTACTGTTGCGCAAGGATGCCTTCGAGCGGCTGAAGGCCGGTGCAGCCGAGGATATCGTCTGCACGTCTGCGGAGATGCTGGATCGGGTGATAGCTGAGGATGACACCAACGATCCCCACCTGGCCGAACTCCAGGCCAGGTACCTCCGGCGACTGTGATTGAGATCGCGGGCCGCGTGGTGAGCTGGACTCCCCTCGCTGCCCTTGGTGTTCACGGAGGCACTTCAATACCGCTATCCGATCACATCATTCCCCTGGAAATAAGCGGCCTTGGCATCATCTGTTACTCGCCTGATAACGCCGCTCACATTCCGCCTGGCAGCAATTACTTGCTGGAAAACTATCGGTCTGTGCAAGACGTACAACGCCATGTGCAAAAGGGTTCAATCGTCGGTTTTGGGACCGGGTCGCCGGGCAGGTTCCTCCTCCATCTTCGTCCCGGATACCCATCGCCATCTATCGTTGAGCAATGTCCATTCCGGCTTCGATTGGCGGTCTGCTGCAAGGGACAGAAGTTGGTTTTCAGGGACCTTTACTCCCTGCTCAAATGGGATCCAGCTTATGACCCAGATCATGCGGTTTCTCTTCTCGATGGCTCCTATCACTTAACCCTACTGACCTCCTATCCTCCCTCCGGGGTGCTGGGTGAGAATCAGGTCATTTATGTGTACCTCCAACTCCTTGATCAGTTTCCGCTTGTGGCCGTGAAAGGAATCCCCACCCTCTGCAGTTGACGCAAAGAGGAAGATATGGTGTTGGCGTGTTAAAGAATCAACTCGCCGGAATCAGACCTTTCTCGCGAAGGAGCGCTTCCACCCACGCATTTTGCTCAGCCGTCAACGGCGGCTCCGGAATTGGACCACGGTAGGAAGTGGCCCGCCGATACGGGCCGGTGTCGTAACAGCGCTGGAACACAGCCTGTAGATCGACCTTAACGTCCGGGTCGCCCGGCAGCAAGGGAATGGACAGTTCGGACAGCCGATCCGCCAGACGAATCGGATAGACGAAATATCGCCTCAACTCGTCCATCTTGCGAACGCACACATGATAGTCGAACGGACCCGCTTGCGCCAGTGCCAGGTTGTACGTCACCGCGGTGGTGTGCTGGCCACCGCGGAGCAGGTCAATCTCGACCAGGTTGACCCGTGAATTGAGAAGCTCCTCCTGCTTTTGCAGATACCGTGTCCGCCCATGAACACCCGGCGTTTTGTTCGTTGGACTGAGGATTTCAATGGCGGTCACCAGAGGTTCATCACCCTGAACCGTGTGAATCTCCAGGTAGACTTCAGTGACTTCCTCTCCGGGAACCGCCACGACTACCGGAGGTCGTGCAACTGCGACCGCCCCAGTGGGTTCGTCTCTGGCACTCACTTGTCTCGGGACACGCGGGCCGCGGATCAAATCCACGTCTGGCTCAATCGATCGCCTCGAAGTCTCAATCCAGACGCGGGTTCGGATATCAGCGTAATAAGGCTCCGGCAAATTCGGCTGCAGAGCCTCGCGCAGGCAAAAGATGAGTCCTTCGTGCAATCCGGGAAAGAACTGCGGACTCTCGAGGTACGGATCCATTCCTGGAAACGGCGAAGGCATCGCTTCTCCCTCCTTGTTACACCGTCACGTTCTCGTTGCGCGGCTTCGGCGTGAAGGTGACATGCACGCGCTTGATCAGCACTTCCACCCCGCGAGCCTGGCCCGCCGGCAGTTCCAGAACGCCCGCCTTCATCTTCTCGACCGTCACTGCAACGCCGAGGCCCAATCCGAACGAGAAGTTCGCTCCCGGCGCCTTGTTGATGAACTCCTTCGCCAGTTCCACCGGCTGCCAGCTCTTGCCGTCCGTCAGCGCCGGCTTGAACACGACCGACGCCAGTTCCTTGCGCTGTAGCGGCGACTTGGCCGACGCCGTGTACTGGAAAAAGCTCAACTTGCAAACGAAGTTGTCGAGAAACACCTTCTCGAAAAACTCCTTCGATACCGCTCGCGCACCCACATCGATCTTCACCTTGAACGTCCCCGCGAATGGACTGCGCACCTCCTGCGCCAGCAAAGCGAGCGTTCCCTGAGCCACCTTGAGCGCTCCTGATCCACTGGCGAACCCGAGGACCGCCATCTCGCCGTCGAGACGAACGCCGAACTCGCCGGGCTGCATCAGAAGAGGCGTCGCGCGCCAGCCGCGCGGGCGGCTTCCGGTTGTGGCAACCAGGACCGGCGCCGGCGGCTTGAAGTCGGGCGCCAGCAGGAACGCTTCCTCGTCGTAAGGCGGCACACGCGCCACGTCGCCCGTCGGCTCAACGCGCTGCTTCGTCGCCGGCTCGGTGCCGAGCAGCTTGAACAGCGGCGCTCCCGGCGTCAGCTTGTGCTCGCGTCCCTCGCGGTCGCTGAAGTTCGATTGCCAGTTGATGCCGAGCAGATGATAGATCGTCGCCGTCAGGTCACCGGGCGTGAAGCCGTCGCGGGCCGGCTGGCCTCCCGTCTTGTCGCTTGCTCCATACACCTGGCCGCCGCTGATGCCTGCCCCCGCCATGACGAACGACCACACGGGACCCCAGTGATCGCGGCCGCCGTTGCCGTTGATCTTCGGCGTTCGGCCAAACTCGCCGATGGCCACCACCAGCGTCTCCTTCAGCAACCCGCGCCGCTCCAGGTCTTCGAGCAGGGCGGTGAAGCCGACGTCGAAGGTCGGCGCCAGCACGTCCTCCATGCGGTCGGCGTTCTGGGCGTGCGTGTCCCAGAGCGGATTATCGACGGCGTTGTCGCCCGGCTCGCGCGGCCATTGCACATGCACCATGCGCACGCCCGCCTCGATAAGCCGGCGCGCGAGCAGGGTACACTGGCCGAAGCGCGTCCGGCCATAGCGTTCGCGGACCTTGTCCGGCTCCTTGTCGATGGCGAACGCCTCGCGGGCCTTGCCGGAGGTGAGCAGGTCGAAGGCCCGCTGCTGGAAAACGTCGAAGTTGCGCACCGCCTCGCCGCGTTCGAGTCCGGCGAAGTGCTTCTCGAACTGTTCGAGCAGCGTCTGCCGTTTCTGCAAGCGCATCGGCGCCAGATCGGTCAGTTGCAGCCCTTGCACCTTGTAAGCGCGGTCGGCCGGGTCGCCGATGAAGCGATCGGGGTCCCACTCGCGGCCCATGAAGCCGCCGGTCTGGCCGGCCTGGGTGACGTTCTCGTTGAGGCGCGCCCAGTCCGGCAGCCAGACGACCGACAACGGCGGCAACTTCTCACTCGGCTTGAAGCGCTTGACCATCGAGCCAAAGTAGGGCCAGTCGGTCGGCTGAATGGTGCGCGAGTTGGGGCCGGCGTACTTGTTGCCGGTCCAGACCCAGTAGCCGGAACCATCGTGATTGTTGTCGCCGGTGTGGATCGAGCGGACGGTCGCCAGTTGATGCGCGATGGCGGCGGTGCGCGGCAGCAACTCGCAGAAGTGGATGCCGGGAACGCTGGTGCGAATCGGCTTGAAGGGACCGCGAATTTCGGCGGGCGCCTCCGGCTTGGGGTCGAACGTCTCGTGCTGCGGCGCGCCACCAGCGAGCCAGAGGAAGATGACGTTCTTGGCTCGGCCAAAGGTCTTGTCGCCGGGGGGAAGGCCGAGCGGCGCCTTCTCGGACGCGAGCAATTGCGGCAGACCGACTCCAAGCAGGCT